>JAKSQH010000063.1 GCA_024404245.1 Clostridia bacterium | reverse complement strand
TGGTGCGGGAAACAGGACTTGAACCTGCATGTTCTTAAGAACACATGAACCTGAATCATGCGCGTCTGCCAGTTCCGCCATTCCCGCGTACTTGGTTATGATACCCGTATTTCCGTTCTTTGTCAATATTCTTTTGTTTTGCATTGACTTTTGGCGTTTCCGGTCTTACAATCCCCGCATTGCGTTTATTGATCGGGAGGTCCGGTATGAAGAAGATCCTTGCTTTTCTGAAAAAAGAGCCGATGCTCACCGTCTCCGTAGCCGCTGCAATCATCGCGCTGTTCATCACCCCGCCCACGCCGGCGCTGATCCGCGATATTGACTGGAAAACGCTCGCCACGCTTTTCATGATGCTCACCGTTCTGGAGGGCTTCAAAAGCGAGGATATCTTCCTGCCCGTCATCCGGTTCGCGGGGCGTATGAAAACGCAGGCCGGGCTGTCTTTTTTTCTGATCTTCGGCGTTTTCTTCTCCTCCATGTTTGTCACCAACGATGTTTCCCTCATTATCTTTGTACCCCTCACGATTCTGCTTTTCCGCGCCGGCGGCAAGGAGCACTATATCCTGCCGGTCATTTCAATGGAAAACATCGCCGCGGTCCGCGGTTCCATGCTGACGCCGTTCGGCAGCCCGCAGAATCTGTTCCTGTTCGCGAAGTCCGGTCATTCCGCGTGGACCTTCATGCTGCACATGCTTCCCCTGTGGGTTTTTTCCGGTCTGCTGCTCTGTGTGTTCATCCGTTTTCATTACAGAAAGGATCCGCGTGAGCCGATCATTGTCGGCAAAGAGGAGCGGCAGTGGGATCCCGCCCGCGCGAAGCAGCGCATCTGCTATCTGGCGCTGTTTGCCCTGATCGTGTGGACCATTGTCAGCAGAACGGCTCTCTGGCCGTATATCACGGCTGTTGTGGCCGTTACCGTGCTCATCTGCGACCGGAAGATACTGCTGAAAACAGATTATGTCCTGCTGCTCACGTTCCTGTGTTTCTTCATTTTCTCATCATCCGTAACCGCGAACGAGGCCATATCCGGCTTTCTCACAAAGGCGGTCGCGAACCGCGAATACCTCTGGGGTATTCTGCTCAGCCAGTTCATTTCCAACGTACCGGCCGCCATTGTGCTGTATCCGTTCTCAACAAATCTGTCCGCGCTGCTGTACGGTGTGGACAGCGCCGGGCTGTGCACGCTGATCGGTTCACTGGCGTCCGTGATCAACTACAGGATCTATGTGCGTGAGTATCCCGGCCGCGGCGGCAGCTTTATCCGTGTTTTCACGCTGACCAGTCTCGCGTTTTTCGTCATCGTGGTGATACCCGGCTGGCTCCTTTCCTTCTGGCATTTCTGATCTTTTTTCCCCGTCTTCCGGCGATTGTTTTCTCTGTGTCTTTACCGGTTGACACTCCCCTGTTCTTATGCTAAAATCCCCGTTAACCGAATATGAAAGACGATGACGGAGTTCATCCCCTCCCGTAGGGCACAGAGAACCGGCGGTTGCTGCGAGCCGGTGCCGAAAGCCGGGGTAACTGCCTCCCGAGTCCGCGCTGTGAACCTCCCCAAGTGAGCTGTAATGGCGCGCGTCCGGCCCCGTGAACGGCCATGGACCTGTCAGGGTCCGAGAGTGGCTCCCGGAAGGGAGCAATTAGGGTGGTACCGCGATTTATATCGTCCCTGAAGCCGGCAGGCTTCAGGGCTTTTTCATTCAGGAAGGAGATTGATCCGATGGAAACCGTTCGTCTTTGTGACAGAACACTGCAGCAGGAGGATAAGGCGCTCACGCTCAGTTTCCGTGAAAAGATCGAGCTGAGCAAAATGATAGACCGTCTGGATGTGGATGTGATTGAGCTCGCGCCCATCCGGCAGAAAAAGATTGACAGCCTGCTGATCAAAAGCATCGCCTCCGCTGTCGCGAACGCGTCTCTGGCCGTGCCCGTGCCGCCTGTTCCCGATGAAGCCGCGGTCGCCTGGGCCGCCCTGAAAACGGCGAAGCATCCCCGGCTGCAGGTCCTCGCGCCCGTGTCCGGCGTGCAGATGGAATACCTGTATCACATGAAGCCCGCCGCGATGCTCAAAGCCGTTGCCGCGACGGTCGAAGCCTGCGCGGCGCTCACACCGGATGTTGAGTTCGTTGCCGATGACGCGACGCGCAGCGATCCGGCTTTCCTGAAGGAAATCCTGACCGCCGCGATCGGTGCCGGCGCGAAAACCGTTACCGTGCGCGATGCCGCGGGCGCGGTTCTTCCGGAGGAATTCGCCGATTTTATCGCCGCGCTCAGGAATGATCTGCCCGCGCTGAACAGTGTCACGCTCGGTGTCGGCTGTTCCGACGCGCTGAGCCTTGCCTCCGCCTGCGCCGTAGCCGCGATCGGCGCCGGAGCGAGGGAGATCAAAGCCGCCTCCTGCCCGCTGGACTGCGTTTCTCTGGGCGATGTTGTCCGTATTCTTGCCGCGAAGGGCGAGCATTTCAATGTGCGCTGCAGCGTCAGAACGGAAGAAATCCGCCGTATCATTTCGCAGATCAACGGCCTGTGCCGCAGCGGCGGCAGCGGCAACACCCCCTTTGAAAACGGGGTGCATGATTACGGCAGTGACGGCGTGCTCACCGTGCATGACAGCCGTGAAAGCGTAATCCGCGCGGCGGAGCGGCTCGGCTATGACCTGAACGCGGAAGATGAGGAAAAGGTCTTTACCGCTTTCCTGAACGCCGCCGGCAAGAAGGACGGCATCACCGTGCAGGAACTGGATGCCATCGTCGCGGCGGAAGCCATGCAGGTGCCCCCGGTCTACACAGCCGTCAGCTATGTGATCAACACCGGCAGCGGCATTTCCTCCATGGCGCATATGAAGCTGAACTGCAAAGGGCATGAGCTGGAAGGCATTTCCGTGGGCGACGGTTCCATCGACGCGGCGTTCCTCGCGATTGAGCAGGCTGTGGGCCGTCACTTCGAGCTGGATGATTTCCAGATCCGCGCGATCTCCGAAGGCCGCGAGGCCATGGGTGAAACAATCGTCCGCCTCCGCAGCGACGGGCGTCTGTATTCGGGCCGCGGCATTTCCACGGATATCGTGGGCGCCTCCGTCATGGCCTATCTGAACGCGCTTAACAAGATCGCCTATGAGGAGGAAGAAGCATGAATCTCTCCTTTTCAACCCGCGGCTGGCAGTCACTGAGCTGGGACCGTCAGCTTGCCGATGCCGCCGAACAGCGTTTCGCGGGAATCGAGGTTTATGACCTCACGCACGACGCCGCGCTGACCGGCAAAGGCTGCCCGTTTGACCCGTACAGGCAGAATGAAACGGCGCGCGCACTGCGCGACAGGCAGCTGCGCATTCCCTGCTTTGACACGCCCGCCGATCTGAGCTCCGCGGACGCGGATACGGAAGGGCTCACACGCCTGATGAGCGCCGCGAAGGTGATGCAGGTGCCGTATGTGGCCGTATGTGCCCTGCGTGACAGCGAGGACACCGTACGCGCGAACCTGTCGGTTCTGCTTGAAACGGCGCGCGAGAGCGGCGTCTGCCTGCTGATGAAAACCACCGGCATCTACGCCGATACCGCCAGGCTCCGCACGCTGATGGATGATTTCGCCTGTGATGAGCTGGCCGCGCTGTGGGATATTCATCATCCGTACCGCGATTTCGGCGAGAAGCCGGATACCACCATCCGGAACCTCGGCGCGTATGTGAAGCATGTTCATCTGCGTGACTCGGATGATGACGGCTCGTATAACCTCATCGGCGAAGGCACCCTGCCGGTGGAGGACATGATGCGCGCGCTCAGTTCGGTTGACTATGACGGCTTTATTTCGCTGGAGTGGAAGCCGGTCTGGATGGATGACCTGCAGGACCGCGACATCATCTACGCGCATTTTGTGAACTATATGAGCCGTTTCGAGGACCCGCGCGGCAAGAAACGCTCCTTCTATTACAACCATGACGGTTCCGGCCGCTATGTATGGAAAAAGGATGAACTGATCGACTGCACCTTCCCGCAGGTGCTGGACCGCATGGCGGAAGAGTTTCCGGATCAGTACGCCTTCCGTTACACCACGCTGGACTATACCCGCACCTATCAGGAATTCCGCGACGATGTAGACACTTTTGCCCGCGCCCTGATTTCGCTCGGCGTGCGCCCCGGCAGCAAGGTTGCCGTGTGGGCGACCAACGTGCCCGCGTGGTATATCGCCTTCTGGGCGACAACGAAGCTCGGCGCCGTGCTTGTCACCGTGAATACGGCATATAAGATTCATGAAGCGGATTATCTGCTGCACCAGAGCGATACGCACACGCTGATCATGATCGAATCCTGTCTTGATAGCAACTATCGCTCCATCATCAACGAGCTGTGCCCGGAAATCGCGGTTACAAAGCCCGGCGAACCGCTGCACTGCAAAAAGCTGCCGTTCCTGCGCAATGTGATCACCGTCGGCTTCACAATGCCGGGCTGCCTCAGCTTTGAGGAAGCCATGCGCCGGGGTGAATCCGTTCCGTCCGAAAAGCTCGCCGCGTTTGCCGCGCGCGTGAAGCCGGACGATGTGTGCAACATGCAGTACACATCCGGAACCACAGGCTTCCCGAAGGGCGTCATGCTCACACATTACAATGTCGTCAATGACGGCAAGTGTATCGGTGACCGCATGGGGCTTTCCACCGCGGACAGAATGATGATTCAGGTGCCGATGTTCCACTGCTTCGGCATGGTGCTGGCCATGACCGCCAGCATGACGCACGGCGCGACGCTGTGCCCCCTGCCCTATTTCAGCGCGAAGAGCTCACTGGCGTGCATCAATCAGGAGCGCATTACATGCTTCCACGGCGTGCCCACGATGTTCATCGCCATGTTCAACCATGAGGATTACCGCAAAACCGATTTCAGCCACATGCGCACGGGCATCATGGCCGGTTCCGGCTGCCCGCCCGAACTGATGAGGCGTGCGGCTCAGCCCGATGAAATGAATATGACCGGCATTGTCAGCGTATACGGGCAGACCGAGTCCGCGCCCGGCAGCACCATGTCCGCCTGGACGGATCCGCTTTCGCTGCGCACCGATACTGTCGGCTACGCTTTCCCGCATATCCAGTGCAAAATCATCGATCCCGAAACCGGCGCGGAGCTGCCGGACGGGCAGGACGGTGAATTCTGCTCCCGCGGTTACAATACCATGAAGGGCTACTATAAAATGCCGGACGCGACGCGCGCCGCCGTTGACAGGGACGGCTGGCTCCATTCCGGAGACCTCGCGCGCAGGAATCCGGACGGAACCTTTGTGATCACCGGCCGCCTGAAGGACATGATCATCCGTGGCGGCGAGAATATCTATCCGCGCGAGATTGAGGAATTCATCTATACCCACCCCGCGGTAAAGGATGTGCAGGTTATCGGCGTCCCGGACGCGCGCTACGGCGAGGAGATTCTGGCGTGCGTGATTCTGAAGGAGCCGGGCTCCGTTACCGTGGATGAGCTGTCGGAATACATCCGCAGTCACATGGCGCGCCATAAGGTGCCGAAGTATATTGAGTTCACCGATGCCTTCCCCATGAACGCGGCGGGCAAGGTGCTCAAGTATAAAATGCGTGAGGAAGCCGCGAAACGGCTCGGGCTTGTCGGCGCCGCCGGCATTGACACAGCCGGAGGCAAAAAGGAGTAAGGAGGCAGCATACATGCTTACACTTGAACGCGCGAAGGAACTGAACGCCACAATGGTCTCTGAGGATCACCTTATCAAGCACGCGATCAGCGTTTCGGCCGCGATGGGCGCGATGGCGGATCATTTCGGCGAGGACCGCGAACACTGGATGGCAATCGGCTATCTGCACGATTACGATTATGAGAAGTATCCGGAGGAACACCTGCAGCATACGCGGGAACCGCTGCTCGCGGCCGGTCTGACCGAAGAGGAGGTCCGCGCGATCATGGCGCACGGATACGGCCTGTGCTCCGATACGGAGCCCGTAACCGCGCTCGAAAAATCCCTGTATACCGTGGATGAACTGACGGGAATCGTGCAGGCCTGCGCCCGGATGCGTCCGAACGGAATCACGGATCTGGAAGTTTCCAGCCTGATGAAGAAATTCAAGGATAAGAAATTCGCGGCCAAGTGCGACCGTGAGCTGATCAAAGGCGGCTGTGACATGCTCGGCATGGAGGTGCGCGATGTGGCGGCACTCTGTATTGAGGGAATGAAGCAGTTTGCCGCGGAGCTTGATCTGCAGGGTACGGAGGCATGAGATCCTTCCGTCCCGGACCGTGCGATGAAGCCTTTTATGAGGTTGTGCGCCGCATACCCGCGGGGCATGTGGCAACCTACGGCCAGATCGCGTTCCTGTCCGGTCATCCGGGCGCGGCGCGCGCCGTCGGCAACGCGCTCCACCGTAATCCCGATCCGGACCGCACTCCGTGCTTCAGGGTGGTGGACGCGTCCGGCCGCCTGTCCGGCGCGTTCGCTTTCGGAGGTGCAGGCGAACAGCAGCGCCGGCTGGAGAAGGACGGCATCACCGTAAATAACGGCCGTGTCGATCTTGACCGTTTCGGATGGCATCCGCTCGGTTGACTTTTTTCCCTTTTGTTCACCTGAATACGGCCTGCTTTTCAGCAATGACGGCGGGCCGTTTTTGCTTGCTCTTATACCGTGAATCGGATATAATATAAGTTGGTATTCTGTGATGATCGGAGGATTTCATCCATGAAAATGACTTTCCGCTGGTACGGTTCCCAGACCGACCCGATCCCGCTCCGCTACGTTAAGCAGATCCCCGGCATGTCCGGCCTGATGGGCCTTCTGGATAACAAGGCCGCGGGTGTTGACTGGCCCGAGGAAGAGGTCCGCGCCTATATTGACGAAGTGCACGCCGCCGGTCTCGAATGTGAGGTCATTGAGAGCGTCAATGTGCATGAAGACATCAAAATGGGTCTCCCCACGCGTGACGAATACATCGCCAACTATATCTCCACGATCCGCACACTGGCAAAATACGGTGTGAAGGTGATCATCTACAACTTCATGCCCGTGTTTGACTGGCTGCGTACGGATCTTGCCCGCGTGATTCCGGAGGACGGCAGCAACAGTCTTTACTTCGACGAGCGCGATCTCGGCGAGATGGGCCCGCTGGAAATCGTCCGCCGCACCGCCGAAAACAGCGGCGGGTTCACGCTTCCCGGCTGGGAGCCCGAGCGTCTCGCGCAGCTGGAAACAACGCTGAAGCAGTATGAAGGCATGACGCCCGATATGCTCCGCGTCAACTTCAAATATTTCCTGGATGCCGTTATTCCCGTATGCGAGGAATGCGGCGTGCGTATGGCCTGCCATCCGGATGACCCCGCGTGGCCGATCTTCGGCCTGCCGCGCATCGCGCACAGTCAGGATGATTTTGACAAGATGTGCGCCCTGCATGACAGCCCCGCGAACACGGTCTGCCTGTGCACCGGTTCCCTCGGGTCCGATCCCGCCAACGATATTCCGTCCGTCATCCGCCATTTCGGTGAGAAGGACCGCATCGGCGCCATGCACGTGCGGAACATCAAGTTCCTGGGCGAGCATCATTTCCGCGAAGCCAGCCATCTGAGCGCCTCCGGCGATCTGGATATGTACGCGATCATGAAGGCGATCTATGACACCTGCCCGGATACATACATCCGCCCCGACCACGGCCGGATGATCTGGGATGAAAAGGGCCGCCCCGGCTACGGTCTGTATGACCGCGCGCTCGGCGCGACGTATCTGAACGGCCTGTGGGAAGCCATCTGCCGCGAGAACGGAGGCAAATAAGATGATTCTGACAAATGAAGGTCTGAAAAACGCGTCCGCGTGGAAAGCCGCCGGTGTGAAGCTGCCGGCGTATGACCGGGATGAAATGATCCGCCGCACGCTGGAAGCGCCGGTATGGATTCATTTCGGCGCCGGCAACATCTTCCGCGGTTTCGTGGCCGGCCTGCAGCAGCGCCTGCTGAATGAAGGTCTGTGCGACCGCGGTATCATCGCCGCGGAAACCTTTGATGATGAGATTATCGATAAGATTTACCGCCCCTTTGATTCCCTGACGCTGATGGTCTCCCTGAAGCCGGACGGGACGACGGACCGCGAGGTGATCTCCTCCCTCGCCTGCGGGCTGAAGGCCGCGCCCGCGTTTGAGGAAGACCGCCGCAGGCTGAACGATCTGTTCGTTTCGCCGGACCTGCAGATGGTTTCCTTCACCATCACGGAAAAAGGATACGCGCTGTATGATCTGAACGGCAACCTCTTCCCCGTTGTGGAGAAAGACATGGCCGAAGGTCCGGATCATGCCGTGCACGCCATGAGTATCGTCACCGCGCTGCTGCTGCGCAGATTCGATTACTGCAAGGCGCCGGTTGCCATGGTCAGCATGGACAACTGCAGCCACAACGGCGAGAAGCTCCGCGCGTCGGTCATCGCGATCGCGCAGGCATGGGTGAACAACGGCTTCGCTCCGGAGGATTTTCTGGACTATGTGACGGATGAGGAGCAGGTCAGCTTCCCCTGGAGCATGATTGACAAGATCACCCCCCGCCCCGCTGACTCCGTACTCGCGCAGCTTCAGGCGGACGGGTTTGAAAAAATGGAGCCCGTGCAGACCGCGAAGCACACCTACATCGCGCCGTTCGTCAATGCCGAGGTGCCGCAGTATCTGGTCATTGAGGACCGCTTCCCGAACGGGCGTCCCCCGCTGGAAAAGGCCGGCGTATACATGACCGACCGCGACACGGTGAACAAAACCGAGCGCATGAAGGTGACCACCTGCCTCAATCCCCTGCATACCGCGCTGGCGGTTTGCGGCTGCCTGCTGGGATACACGCTGATCGCGGATGAAATGAAGGATCCCGATCTGAAGCGCCTTGTGGAGCGGATCGGCTATACGGAAGGCCTTCCGGTCGTAACCGACCCCGGCATTCTCAGCCCGGAAGCGTTCCTGCGTGAAGTGCTTGAACAGCGTCTGCCCAATCCGTTCATGCCCGATACGCCTCAGCGCATCGCGTGTGACACCAGCCAGAAGGTGCCGATCCGCTTCGGCGAAACGATCAAAAGCCGTATGCAGAACGGAAGCACGGATGTGCTGAAGGGCATCCCGCTGGCAATCGCCGCGTGGCTCCGCTATCTGCTGGCGGTTGATGATGAAGGCCGTGAAATGGCTGTTTCACCCGATCCCATGCTGAAGGATCTGCAGGCGCTGCTCGCGCCTGTGCGTTTTGGCAGCCCGGACAGCACCGGCGACGCGCTCCGTCCGATACTGAGCAATCCAGCGATTTTCGCCGTTGACCTTTACGAAGCGGGTCTGGCGGAACGCGTTGAGGAGCTCTTCCGCGCGATGCTCGTGAAGGGCGGCGTACGCGCCGCGCTGCGCGCTATCTGACCGATGAAAGGAAAAGAACGATATGAAACTTTGGGGCGGCAGATTCGATAAGGCCACGGACGGTCTTGTGGACGATTTTCATTCCAGCATATCCTTTGACAAGCGCCTTTACGAGCAGGATATCACCGGCTCAATTGCCCACGCCACCATGCTCGGCGAACAGGGGATCATTCCCGCCGAAGACGCGGAGAAAATCGTCGCGGGGCTGAAGGAGATTCTGGAAGACGCGCGCGCCGGCAAAATCGAATGGATGGTGGATGCCGAAGACATCCATATGAACGTGGAAACACTGCTCACACAGCGCATCGGCGAAGCCGGCAAACGTCTGCACACCGGGCGCAGCCGGAATGACCAGGTCGCGCTGGATACCCGCATGTACGCGAAAGTCGCCTGCAGGGACACGGAAAACATGCTCAATGACCTGCTGGACGCGATTCTATCCATCGCGAAAAACAACCTGCACACCATTATGCCGGGCTATACCCATATGCAGAAAGCGCAGCCGGTCACACTGGCGCACCATATGATGGCTTATGTGCAGATGTTCCTGCGTGACCGTGACCGTTTCCGCGCGGCGTACAAAGCGGCCGATGTCATGGTGCTGGGTTCCGGCGCGCTTGCGGGCACGACCTATCCGCTGAACAGGAGTCGCGTCGCCGAGCTGCTGGATTTCTCCGCCGTCAGCCAGAACAGCCTTGACGGCGTCAGCGACAGGGACTATATGCTCGATTATCTTTCCGCCGCCTCGATCTGCATGATGCATCTGAGCCGTTTCTGCGAGGAGCTGATTGTGTGGAACACAAACGAATTCCGCTTTGTGGAAATGGATGACGCGTTCGCGACCGGGTCAAGCATTATGCCGCAGAAAAAGAATCCGGACGTAGCCGAGCTGATCCGCGGCAAAACCGGCCGTGTCTACGGCAACCTGATGGGCCTGCTCACCGTGATGAAGGGCCTTCCGCTTGCCTACAACAAGGATATGCAGGAAGACAAGGAAGCCTTCTT
>JAKSQH010000062.1 GCA_024404245.1 Clostridia bacterium | reverse complement strand
CCGAGTCGGCCGAAGGCCGAAATCCATATTCTCCCCTTGAACTCCGACATGCATTTTGGTAAAATAGATAAAAGTGAGCGAACAAGTGAAGGAGGGCCCGGTCATGCCGTCTCTGTCCCCATACAGGTCTGACCTGGAGTACAGCTACGCCCCGGGTATCTTCCCGTCCATGGAGTGCCTTCTTCACCGCCCGGAGCAGGCCCGCCGGCTGCTGATCCATTCCGGCTGTGCCGACCGCGAGGGCGTCAGCAAGCTGATTTCGCTCGCGGAGCAGCATCATGTGCGTGTGGAAGAGGCTGATAAAGCGCTCGCGCGTGTTTCCGGCAAGGAAAACTGCTATGCCGCCGTTGTTTTCGATAAATATACCGACGCGCCCGACCCGGCCCGGCCGCATGTAGTGCTGCACCACCCGGGTGACAGCGGCAATGCCGGTACGATTCTGCGCACGGCACTCGGCTTCGGCATTGAGGATGTGGTGCTGGTTCGCCCCTGTGTTGACGTGTTTGACCCGAAAACGGTCCGCGCCTCTATGGGAAGCATCTTCCAGCTGCGCGTCCGCACCGTTGATTCCTTTGATGAATACCTTTCCGTGTGCGGGGAGCGGATGATGTATCCCTTCATGCTGGATTCCTCTGTGCCGGTTGAATCCGTGCTGGCGGGGGATCTGCCCGAACGCTGGAGCCTGATCTTCGGCAATGAGGGCAGCGGACTGCCGCCTGAATTCGCGCGGATCGGTCAGCCGGTGCGCATCCCCAGCAACAGCAGAATTGACTCACTCAATCTTTCCGTTGCCGCGGCGATCGGCATTTACGCGTTCACGGAAAAGTGTTTCCGCTGAAGAACCGTTTTGTTTGCAATATTTGTTCGGTGGTGATATGATCAATGCGCAGGAAGGAGCTGCTTGCCGTAGGCGCGGTTGTGCTGGTCGCGGCTGTGCTTCTGGTTACGGGTATGCTGCGTGCCGCCGGCAATCCCGGTGATACGGTCATCATCACGGTTGACGGTGAGGAATACGGTCGTTATCCGGTGAGCGGCGGCCCGCGTGAGATCACCGTAACGCAGGATAACGGCAGCGTGAATGTTGTCGCGATCACGGAAAACGGCGTATATATGAAAAGCTCCACCTGCCATAATCAGCTGTGTGTGCAGATGGGTGAGGTCACCGCGGAAAACAAAACGTACCGCCCCAATATGGAATATATCATCTGCCTGCCGAACCGTGTTACGGTGAAGCTCGCGGGTGAACAGGAATAAAAACTAATAATCATACGGAGGTCATTATGGAAAACGAAGAGAACACCGTTGTCGAAGAACAGCAGAATGAAGCTCCCGTAACAACCGCGCCGGAAGCGCCGGCAAAGAAAAAGTTACCTCCTTTCGCGGTGCTGGCGATCATTGCCACCGTTGCCGCCGTGGTTCTCGCGCTGACCAATATGGTGACCGCGGGCCCCATCAGGGAACTCGCGATGAAGGACCTGCGCGCGGCTTTTGACAGCGTAATGCCTGCCTACGGCTATGAGGAGATCGCGATTCCGGAAGAATACGCGACGGTTTCCGCGCTGTATGTTGCCCAGAATGAAGACAACTCGGTAAAAGGCTACTGCGTGACCGCCGCTGCCAACGGCTTTAACGGCAAGGTTGCCGTTACCTTCGGTGTGGATGTTGATGGAAAGATCACCGGCTGTAAGGTCGGCGACGGTGACTTTGCCGAAACGCCCGGATACGGCGCCCGTTCCAAGGATGCCGCCTTCCAGGATCAGTTCAAGGGCCTGGACGCTGTGAACGGCGGTTCCTTTGACGCGCTCGCCGGCGCCACCATTACCTCCAAGGCTGTGCTGAAGGCAGCCAATGACGCGCTGAAGTGTGTCGCCGTAGAATGTCTGAAAGCTACGCCCGTTGATCCCGTGCTTAGCTTCAATTAATCACTATCACAAAGAGAGAGGAACCCGTATCTATGTCTGAAGAATGTACCCACGATTGCTCAACGTGCAGTGCCAACTGCTCCTCCCGGCAGCAGCCGGAATCCCTGATCGAGCCGCAGAACGCCGGCTCTGATGTGAAGAAGGTCATCGCCGTGGTCAGCGGCAAGGGCGGCGTCGGCAAGAGCCTGGTTACGGGCCTGCTGGCCGTGCTTACCCGCCGCCTGGGCCATGAAACGGCTGTGCTGGACGCGGATATCACCGGGCCTTCCATGCCGAAGATGTTCGGCGTACATGACAAGGCCATGGGCTGTGATGAAGGCATCCTGCCCGCGCTGACCCGCACCGGCATCAAGATGATGAGCCTGAACCTGCTGCTGGAAAACGATACCGATCCCGTTGTATGGCGCGGAAGCCTGATCTCCGGTACGGTGAAGCAGTTCTGGACCGATGTGCTCTGGGGCGATGTGGACTATATGTTCTGCGATATGCCTCCGGGAACCGGCGATGTACCGCTGACCGTGTTCCAGAGCCTGCCTGTTGACGGCATCATCATTGTCGCCAGCCCGCAGGAGCTTGTCGGCATGATCGTGGAAAAGGCCATCAACATGGCGAAGCTGATGGAGATCCCGGTGCTGGGCATTGTGGAGAACATGAGCTATATGAAGTGCCCGGACTGCGGCAAAAAGATCTTCCCCTTCGGTGAAGGCCGCACGAAGGACGTGGCTGACGCGCACGGCATCCCGCTGCTGGCGCAGATCCCGATTGACCCCGCGCTCGCGCGCGAGTGCGACGGCGGCGTGGTTGAGCTGTTCAACGAAGGCTGGCTGGATAAGGCGGTCGAGGCTGTTGTGAACTGCCCCAAACGCGAAGTCAAATAATCACATAATGCAAAGCATGCCCGGCGATTACTCGCCGGGTTTTTGCGTATGATCGCAAAGCCCGGAAAGTAAGAGGAGCAGCATGCGAAGGTTTCCGGGGGAAATCTCATTCACGACCGCCGGTGGCGGGATTGAAAGCCCCGCGCAGCGGCAAAAATGTTCGTACAAATCCGTTGCAATTTCGCAAGTTGTATGTTAATATGAGAACAATTAAGACCGGAGGTAGCATCATGACTGAGCAACCCAAGTATCTTGTTGTGGCGGATACACTTCGGCGGGAGATCGCCGAAGGTGTTTTTACGGACGGGCAGACGCTGATGACGGAGGAGGAACTCCGCCTGCGTTTTAACGTAAGCCGGCAGACAGTGCGTCAGGCGATCGCCCTGCTGGAGGATGACGGCCTGGTTGACAGGCGCCGCGGCAGCGGCACCTATGTGCGCCACGGGCCGCGTCAGCATCAGGGCAGCATCAGCGTCGGTGTGATCACTACCTATATTACCGATTACATTTTCCCCAATATCGTGGGCGGCATTGAGAATGTGCTGAGCGAGAACGGCTGCGTGATGAGCCTTTCCGCTACGTATAATGACCCAAAGACGGAGCGCGCGATTCTGGAGCGGATGATTGCCGGCGGGGTGGACGGCCTGATTGTGGAAGGCACACGTACCGCGGAGGAAACAACGAACCGTGATCTTTATCAGCGCCTGGCGGAGCGGAACATCCCGGTGCTGTTCATGAATACCTATTATCCGTCCCTGAGCGGCCGCCCCCACGTGATCATGGATGACTACGGCGGCGGGCGCATGGCGGCGCGGGAGATTATCACCCGCGGATACCGTAATCCGGCCTTTATGTTCAAGGAGGATGACCTGCAGGGCCCGGAGCGCGGCCGCGGCTTCATGGATGAAATCACCATGCGCGGCATTGATGTGCCGGAGGAAAATAAACTCTGGTTCACCACGGAGGACCGTATGAACCTGTTCGCCTCCGAACGCGCGCGCGCGTTCCTCAACCGTCTGGCGGACGGGAAGAGCGCGGACTGCCTGGTCTGCTATAACGATGTTTTCGCGATCAATGTCATCAGCGCGCTGGCGGATCTCGGCTGCCGCGTGCCGGAGGACCTGGGCATGATCTCCTTTGATAACGCTTACTTTGCCGAGGTCAACCGCCCGGCGCTGACCACACTCGGCCACCCGAAGGAGGAATTCGGCGCCATGGCGGCGGAAAAGCTGCTGCGGATGATTGAGGGCGAAAAGGAGCGCAGTGTTTCCATGTCATGGACGCTTGTGGAGCGGGATACCCTCCCGCGCCGCGGATGAGCACGGCGGTCATCGCGGTCGGCCGGATGAAGGAAAAGCCGTACCGGCAGATGGCGGACGAATATCTCAAGCGCCTGCAGCGCTACGGAAAGTATGAGGAAATTGAGATTCCCGATCTGGCGGAGCCGGTGAACACCTCCCCCGCGATCGAGGAGCAGATTAAGGAAAAGGAAGGCGCGGCGATTCTGCAGCGGATCCGTCCGGGCGATCATGTGATCGCCATGACGATACCGGGAAAGGCATATGATTCCCCGGGGCTGTCGGAAAGGCTGACCGCGCTGCGCTCCGCGGGGGCGTCCAGAATCGTGTTTGTGATCGGCGGTTCGCTTGGGCTGGGCAGGAATGTGCTGGACCGCGCGGATGAAGAGATGACCATGAGCAGGATGACGTTTCCGCACCAGCTGGCGCGTGTGATGCTGCTGGAGCAGCTGTACCGCAGTGAGAAGATCGCCGCGGGTGAAAGATATCATAAATAACGGAGGGTTTTGTTATGAACAGGCGTTCGTTCTTTGCACGTTTCGCGGCGGTGATCACGGTGCTGGTCATGGCGCTGAGCTTTGTATCGGCTGTTTTCGCGGACAGCACGCCCGCGGGCGGTGTGACCCTGTCGGGCCGTCAGCAGCAGATGGAGCTGATCGCGAGAAGTAAGAAAAAGAGAAAGCAGACTTCGGCCCCCGTTACTGTCGCGACTCCCGCGCCTGAAACGCAGTCGCCGACAGCCACGCCCCTGCCGGAAGGGCCGATCATTGATCCTCAGTCCATCGCGGATTATCTGTTTGCCAACGGTCATCTGCCGGATAACTTCATCACCAAGAAGGAAGCGCAGCGGCTCGGGTGGGACAGTTCCCGGAATTACGTATCGGATGTGGCGCCCGGCATGTCCCTGGGCGGAACGTACTTCGGCAATTACGAGGGAGTGCTGCCGAAGGTGCAGGGCCGCACCTACTATGAGTGTGACTGCTATTACAAGGGCGGAAAGCGCAACGCCTACCGGCTGGTCTTCTCGGATGACGGACACGTGTATTATTCGGATGATCACTACGCCACCTTTACGGAGCTGTTCCCGACGGTGCCGTCCGCGCGGAAGTATAACCGGTTTACGGTAAAATAATCTGTTCGCGTGCCTGATGTAACGGAAGGAAACCGTTCCGTGATCCGTCTGATTGTACGGAGGGGTTGCGCGCACGGCAAAAACCCGCTATACTGCATGATGTGCGGGTTGTACCGCACGGAGAGGAGGTCTCCATGAACAGAAAATTAAGGATCGGTCTGCTGCTGTGTATCGCGGCGGCAATGTGCTTTCTGCTGACCGGCTGCTATATGGACGGCGATGATATTACCACGGTGAACACAACGCAGGGCAACAGCCTGCCGTTTGACACGATGGCCCCGCGTGACACGGCCACCCCGTCCCCCTCGCCGGAGATTGTAACGGTTGTTACGCAGAATGTGTTCGGTGTGCCCACGAATACGCCGGGCACCCAGATTTCCCCCAACGACTGGGGATGGGACAATACCCCCACACCCGACCCGGCAAGCGCGCTGCATACCACCATTACGCTGGTTACGCCCACGCCCGCGGGTCCCGGCAATACGATCGCGTATACGACAAAGGAACCTTCCACCAACCCGCCGATCGCCACCACCAAAAGCTCCGTCACGGCGACGCCCAAGCCCGCGGGCAGCCTCAAGCTTGGCTCCAGCGGCACGGAAGTGCGCAATGTGCAGAAGCGGCTGAAGGAACTCGGCTATCTGAAGGGTTCCGTTGACGGTGACTTCGGTACCGCCACGCAGGACGCGGTCAAGGCCTTCCAGAAGAACAACGGCCTGACGGCGGACGGCAAGGTCGGCAAGGAAACGCTGGCCAAGCTGAATTCCAAGAACGCGAAAAAGGCATCCGCGTCCGCCACGGCGACAAAGAAGCCTTCCGTTACCACAAAGAAAGCGACCGCTACCCCGAAGGCGACCCGCACGCCGGACCTGAGCAAGGACTATTATCTGCAGTCCGGTGCCAGCGGCGCCAAGGTCAGAACGCTGCAGAACCGCCTGATCGAGCTCGGCTGGATGGACGGCAAGGCGGACGGCGAATTCGGCGGAGCGACCGAGTATGCCGTGAAGGCGTATCAGAAGAAGGTAAAGGGTCTCTATGATGACGGCGTTGCCGGCCCGGATACCCTGAAGTCCATTTATTCAAACAGCGCGCCTAAGGGATCGGCTGTTTCCTCCATCGGCTACACGCTTGAATCCGGCTCCGAGGGCTCCTCGGTCCGCGCGCTCCAGAACCGGCTGAAATCACTCGGCTATCTGAAGGGCACGACGGACGGCAGCTTCGGTGTCGCCACGGAGGCGGCCGTGATCGCCTTCCAGCAGACAAACGGGCTTACGGCGGACGGTAAAGCCGGCACCGGCACGCTGAACCGGATCTATTCCGACAAGGCGATCAAGGCCAACGGCAGCGCCATCAGCACCGATAAGGAAAGCGGAAGCGATTCCAAGGATATTTCCTCCACCGGCTACAAGACGCTTGAGACCGGCTCCGAGGGCGCCGATGTACGTAAACTGCAGAACAAGCTGAAGGATCTGGGGTATTACGCCGGCACGGTTGACGGTAAGTACGGCGATGGCACGGAGGCTTCCGTGATGGCCTTCCAGCAGCGCAATAACCTGCGTGTGGACGGCAAGGCCGGCCCCGCGACGCAGCGCAGGCTGTACGGCGGCAGCGCCACCGCGAATGTGACCTACAGCACCCTGCGCAAGGGCTACACCGGCAAGGATGTCAAGAACCTGCAGTATACCCTGTATGAGCTGGGTTACTATGACGGTGAGCGTGACGGCGTATACGGCGCCACCACGGAGGACGCGGTACGCGCCTTCCAGATCGCGAACAAGATCAAGCCCGTGGACGGCACTGCCGGCAACAAAACGCTGCAGAAGCTGTATTCTCCCACGGCGATCGCCGCCAGTGAGACTTCACCGGATTATGAAACCATCCGCCCCGGAGATAAGGGTGAGACCGTGGTTGAGCTGCAGGAGTGCCTGAAGCAGGCCGGTTACCTCGCTGAGATCACCGGTGTGTATGATGATGACACAGTGAACGCGGTGAAAGCCTTCCAGCGTTCCGTCGGTATCAATCCTGACGGCGTGGCGGGCTCGAAGACGCTGGTGCGTCTGTTCGGTTATTAATCAAAGAATCAAAAACGGCAGAACCCTTCGCGGGTTCTGCTGTTTTTTTCTTGTGAAATCGCCGTGCAACCGGGTCAGCCCGCAGGCCGCCCCCCACACCTTCCACACCTATTACACCTTAAACCTTACACCTGCGCGCCTTGCGCGCATCACACCTGACACCTGACACCTGACACCCGTCACCCGCGCGCCTACACCTTCCACACCTTACCCCGGATCGAAACCCTACTCACGACCGCCGGTCAGGCGGAACACCCCCGAATATGCCTCATACACGCTGTCACCGGCGGTAGCCCTCACGCGCACGCGGTATGTTCCTTCCGCGGCAATGCTGCCGTCTTTCCCGCGCCCGTTCCACCAGAATTCGCTCTCCGTGTTATCCGCTCCGTTCGGCCGTGTCTGTTCGGAAACGCACAGATACCGCACGGCCCTTCCGTCCCCGTCAACCACGGACACGGTCAGCGTGCACGGGCAGCTGTGCCGCACGCGGACGCGCATTTCCTCACCCTGCTCCGGGTTGAAATCCTCTCCGGCGGTGACCGCGATCATCGGATCGGTATCCTCCGGAATGTGCGCGATCACGCGGGACGTGACCGGCACGGGCTTTCCGCGGTCGTCCGTGCTCATCAGCGTGAGCAGGGTGTACCCGTCGCGGTTTTCACCGCTTGCCGTGATCAGGCGGGTCCTGTAACCCGGCCCCCAGATGCCTTCGTTTTCGGCTGAGGTATACGCGCCGGCACTGTCAAAATCCCACATGCCGCCGCGCAGGGGAATCAGCCGCCATGTCAGCTGCAGGCGGTGATAAACAACAAAGGAGGAGCGCACCGTGAGCAGCGCGCCGTCACGTGAGGGGCTGTCAAAGACAACGGAGCCGATCGACCGTTCGTCGCCGGTGTCTTCCGCCGTGTCATATGTCAGCAGCACCAGATCGCTCTCCTCCGGGTACGTCTGTACGGTGGACGCGCCGTGTTCACGCCGCAGATAGCGCTTCAGCTCGGAAAGGGTGATGCTGCCGTCGCGGTTTTCATCCGCCGCGCGGTCGCCCTCGGCGCTCATGCCGCGGATAAGCTGCGCGGTGAACCGGCCCGCGCCTTCGTCACGGTCCGACGCGGAGGACCACAGCCAGCTGAGCTCGCTGCCGCCGCAGGAGGTGATGATTTTGTACTTGTCCCCGCTGAAAACATTGCCGGCGGGGTTGCTCATGCCTTTGCCGATCAGCGCGCCGGAATGGCACGCGTCCAGAATAATCACCTTGGTGCCGGGCACTTTGTCCAGCATCTCTTTCAGCCGGCTCACGCTCAGGGTATCCTCGCCGGTTCCGTCACTCAGAACCAGGGAGAATTCCGTGCCGTTCTTCAGCACGCCGTGGGTGCTCAGATACAGCCAGCTTTCGTCATCCGCGTCCGCGCCGTCAAAGGCCGCTGTGATTTCGTCTTCCAGCGCGGCGCTGTCGGCGATCTGGTTCGCCAGAACCGTTACCTCTTCCGCGTCCGGGGCGAAAAGCCCGTACATTTTTGTCACATTGTTCGCGCCCGCCGGAACGGTGGACGGCATGCTCACGAATCTGTCGCAGCCGACAAGCATCAGTCTCCGTTCCGCCGGTGCCCGCGCGGGACAAAAAAGGAGGAGAAGCATGAGCGAAAGCAGCGTAAAAAGCCGTTTCGTATCGCTTCACCTCCTTTCGGTGCCGCAGGGGGGCCGGCCGCGTTACTTGCGGGGCATTGTAATGGAGTAGACGGTATCGCCGGAGGCCAGCAGCGCGTGGCCGTCGGCCGTGACGCCCAGATACGCCGTTACGGTCATGCCGTCCGGCAGGGGAATGGGGTAACCGTAGAACCGCTGGCTGGAAACATCGCCGCGGTACATATAGCCTGAGGAGAACGCGTATACATTGCCGTCCAGAATCGAGGCGCCGCAGCACGCGTCCGGCAGGGTATACCGCTTGTCGGTGCCGCTTTCCAGCACTCTCAGTTCGGTGATGGTCTGCGAACTGGATGTCTGCGATGTGGGCGCCATGAGGATCTTCGCGCTGCCGCGCGCGGGCACTTCGGCATCAATCACCTTCCAGCCGTATACGAGCATGGTGGCGTTGGTGTCCTGCACGCACTTGTAGTCATAGGTGTACATCTGCTGTGTGGTGAACACGCGCAGCTTGCTGTCCTCAAACAGCACCTTGTAGGTCAGGAAGGAACCCAGTGAGATTTCACCCGTGTTCATCTTGCCGACCTGGAATGTGTTCAGAATGGTATTGGCGGCCGTGCCGTACATATCCAGTGACAGCGTCCACAGATACTGCCCCTGGTCGCCGTAGAAGCCGACATCCAGCACCATCAGGTCCTGAAACGCTTCGGATTCGACGTCCACCTGCACGCCGGCCAGATCCTTCACGATCAGCTTCGGCTCCGTGTCGGGGCCGACGATTACGGCGGCGTAGCGCTCACCGACGCGGGCGAACTGCACTTCAGCCTCCTGCGCCTCGTTATAGGTCGGGTTGCCGTTCTGGTCCACCAGATAGATCTGCCTGCCGGACCAGATCACGATATGCGTGGGACCGATGGAGAAGTTCGCGCCTTCGCCCACGGGAAAGGACCAGCGGATCGTGCCCGTGCTGCTGAGGCAGTGAATGGAGGCGCCGTCATAATACAGCACATAGTTGCCGAAAGGGGTCACATCCTGGTTGGAATAACAGGGAAGGCGGGAGGCGCTGATCTCGCGCCCCTTGCCCGCGCCGCTCAGAAAGCGGATACCGAGCAGCACCGCCACAACGACGGATACAAGGATGATCCAGCTGCGGATCTGGCGGCGGCGCCGCTCTTCGGGCGTCGGTGCTGAGGCCTGTGCCGCGTTCCGCTTATGGGACCGTTCGAGTTGATTTTCCATATAAACTCCTTTCGGAAGGTAAAGGCATATACACATTCATTATACCGCGGCGCGCGGGAAATAACAAGTTGCAATGGACGGAGCGCTGTTGTATAATCAGAAGGATTAAGCAAGGAGGCGGTTCCCATGGCCAAGGAAAACAAACAGGAATTTGTTACGCATATTACGCCCCGTAATGAGGATTTTTCACAGTGGTATACGGATGTTATTCTGCAGACGGAGCTGTGCGATTACGCGCCCGTGCGCGGCTGCATGATCTTCCGTCCCTACGGCTATGCCCTGTGGGAAAGAATCCGTGAGGAGACGGACACCCGCTTCAAGGCGACGGGTGTTGAGAACGTGTATTTCCCCATGCTGATTCCGGAAAGCCTGCTCCTGAAGGAAGCGGAGCACGTGGAAGGCTTCGCGCCGGAAGTCGCGTGGGTGACCCAGGGCGGTACGGAGAAGCTGCAGGAGCGTCTGGCTGTACGCCCCACCAGTGAAACGATTTTCTGCGCCATGTACTCCAAGTGGGTGCAGACCTGGCGCGATCTGCCCATGAAATATAACCAGTGGTGCTCCGTTATGCGCTGGGAGAAGGCGACCCGCCCCTTCCTGCGTACCAGTGAGTTCCTCTGGCAGGAGGGCCATACCATCCATGCCACCGCCGAGGAAGCGGAGGAGGAGACCCTCACCATGCTGAACGTGTACCGCGATGTGGCGGAGAACGTGCTCGCCCTGCCCGTGTATGTAGGTCAGAAGAGCGATAAGGAAAAGTTCGCCGGCGCCCGCGCCACCTACTCCATGGAAGCCATGATGCAGGACGGCAAAGCCCTGCAGGCCGGCACCAGCCACAACTTCGGCA
>JAKSQH010000061.1 GCA_024404245.1 Clostridia bacterium | reverse complement strand
CTATGACCCCCACGATGTCAACGTGGTGCTCTAACCAGCTGAGCTATAATCCCATACGCGGTTAACGCAGAAGAGTATATCATGGAATTCGTGTAAAAGCAAGTGTTTTTTTTGCTTATCTGATAACAAACAGAAAGAGACAAAAAGAAGGGACGGAAATCTATCCGATTCCGTCCCTTTGCCGCAGCAGGGTATCAGTTGATCTTGACATTCTCCCAGAGGGTATTGATGTAGTCCAGCGTGTCCTGATCCAGATTGCGATACGCGTAGAGGTTATACAGCGCGCTGAAGTCTTCCATCTCGGGATAGAGGACCGCGATCGCGTCTTCACCCATCTCTTCCAGATATTCTTCATCCGTATAAACGATACGGTTCGGAGAGGCGTACCAGGTATATTCCGCGTTCGCGATCGCCGCGTCATGGCTCAGCATGAAATTGATGAAGGTCTCGGCGAGTTCCTTATTCGCGCAGCAGGTGGGAATGCACATGGCATCCACATAATAGTTGGTGGGTTCCGGATAGTAGAACCGGAGATCAACATCATCGGCCTGGGCATCCAGCATGGTGAAATAGTCGCCCGCGTAATACGCGCCGATGGCTGCTTCACCGGATTCCATCATGTTGTAGATCTCGTCCATCACCAGACCGTAACGCAGGGAACGCTGGGCTTCCAGCTCTTCATAAGCGGCGTCCCATACGGCGTGATCTGTAGAGTTGACATCCAGATTCAGCTTGTAAATGGCGGTGCCGAACGCGTCTCTGGAATTGTTGAACTGAAGGATACGGTCCTGATATTTCTCGTTCCACATCAGGTTCCAGCCGTCAGCGTCCGCTTCATCCACTTCATTCGCGTTGTAGATAATGCCGACAATGCCATAGGCATAGGGAACTGTATACTGATTGTCCGGATCGTAATACAGCCCGCGGAAGTTTTCATCGATGTATTCATAGTTCGGGATATTCTGAAAATCGAGCGGTAGGAGCATGTTCTCGTTAGCCATGCGCGCGATCATATAATCCGAGGGGATAATGACATCGTAGCTGACCGCGCCCGCGGAGAGCTTCGCGTACATGTCTTCATTGCTGGCAAACGTGTCATAGTTGACATGCACGTTGTCATCATGGGTTTCACCGTACCATTTTTCAAATTCCTTGATCGTGTCATAGGAATCCTCACTGCCGTCGGAGATGTACTCGCCCCAGTTGTAGACGTTCAGTGTCAGGGTCTTTTTGCCGGCTGCTTCGCCGCATCCGAGCATCATTGTGAAAACGAAGACCAGAGCCAGTACCAGTGCGATTTTCTTTTTCATATCCCTTACCTCCGTGTTATGTATTTGCCGGCATCCTCATGCTCAGCCGTTCGCGGGCTTTGAGTTTTTCTTCTCGCCGCCGGTGAAATTGCTGATCAGGAGCAACGCCAGAATCACAAAGAAAATAATGGTTGCCAGAGCATACATTTTGGGGGTTACAGTCTTTTTTGTCATGTTGTAGATCCGGATCGGCAACGTCTGGAATCCGTTACCGGCCGTGAAATAGCTGATGACAAAATCATCCAGGCTCATGGTGAAAGCCATGATCGCGCCGGTGATGATACCTGGGGAGATTTCGGGGACGGTGACCTTGAAGAAGGCGCGCATCGGCGTGCATCCGAGATCCTGCGCGGCTTCCGGCAGGGACTGATCCATCTGCTGAAGCTTCGGCAACACCTGCAGGATCACATATGGAAGGCAGAACGTGATATGGGCGATCAGCATGGTCGCGAAGCTCAGGCTCGTTGTGGTGCCGAGCAGACGACCGGCAAACACGAACATCAGCATCAGGGAGATACCGGTAATGATATCCGGATTCGTCATGGGGATATTGGTTACCGTGTCCATCATCCGGCGGTACCATTTTGACCGCAGACGGCAGATGCCGACGGAAGCGGCCGTTCCCATCACGGTGGAAATGACCATGGACAGCGATGCGAGAATCAGCGTGTTTTTAACGCTGGTCAGCGTTGCCTCATCCCTGAACAGCTCGCGATACCACTTGAAGGAGAACTCCGAAAAGACGGAGAGACTCTTTGCCTCGTTGAAGGAAAAGATAATCAGAATCGCGATCGGCGCGAAAAGGAAAATGAAAATAAAGGCTGTGAGAATTCTGGAGGCTGTTTTCATTTCTGTCCACCTCCGTAAAGATGCGCGGTAAAGCATTTCAACAGTTCCATGAAGATCAGCAGCACAACCATCAGGATAAACGCCATGGCTGCCGCGAAATGAAGATTGTTAGCCACATACTGGCCTTCAATCGCATCGCCGATGAGGAAAAACTTGCCGCTGCCGAGTTTCTGGGAGATATAGAACGTACTGATGGACGGAATCAGAACCATGGTGATGCCGTTTGTCACACCGGGCAGGGACAGCGGGAAGATAACCCGCTTGAATACTGAAAAGCTTCCGCAGCCGAGATCTCTCGCGGCTTCCAGCAGCTTGACGTCCATCTTGGCCATGACGGAATAAATCGGCAGAACCATATAGGGCAGATAGTCATAGACCATACCGATGATGACGGCCGATTCCGTGCCGATGATGTGGATCTTCTCAAGCCCGAGTGATGTCAGAAAACCGTTCAGAATGCCTTTATCCTGCAGAATGGTCATCCATGCGTAGGTACGGATCAGGAAATTCATCCACATGGGGATCATGATCAGCGTAAGCATGATTTTCTGCGCCCGGTCACCGGCGTTTGCCATGATATATGCTGTCGGATATCCCAGTAAAAGACAGATGACCGTGGAAATCAGCGCCAGCTTCAGCGAACGCCAGAAGATCAGCAGGTAAGTGTATGTTGTTACACCGTCGCGTTCGTTTACTGTGGTAAAGAAACGCGTGATGTTTTCCGTGGTGAACTGAAAATTGTTGTCCGTGAAGGCGTAATACGCCACAAAGGCCAGCGGGACAACGATGAAAAGAGCGGACCAGAAAGAGTAGGGGGCCAGCACGAGATCCGACCAGCCGCGGCGGGTACGCCGGCTTTCATTTTTCGCGATCGTCATTCCTCTGCCTCCGGTTTCTGTTCCATCGGAGCGTCCAGCTGATCCAGCTCGTTGGAGAATGAGGAATAGTCCCCGTACAGACCGGAATACTCGGACTTCTTCATGATGTGGATCGCGTCCGGATCGATGGACAGACCGATTGTTTCCCCGGTGTTGACGAAGTCTGTGGTCTGAATCATCCATTTGAAACCGCCGATATCCACGATCACTTCATAGTGAACACCCATAAAGGTGACGGACGTTACAACGCCCTTCAGCTGCCCTTTTTCCTGCGGTACAATGTCAACATCCTCGGGCCTGACAACAACATCCACCTTTTCCCCGGAAGCAAAACCCGTGTCCACGCATTTGAAGGTCTGACCGGAGAACCTGACCAGCCTGTCCTCCAGGAATACACCGTCAAGGATGTTGCTTTCACCGATGAAATCCGCGACAAAGGCATTTTTCGGTTCATTGTAAACATCCGTCGGGCTGCCGATCTGCTGGATTCGGCCTTCACTCATGACAACAACCGTGTCACTCATGGTAAGCGCTTCCTCCTGGTCATGCGTGACAAAGATGAAGGTGATTCCTGTGGCCTTCTGAATCTTTTTCAGCTCCTGCTGCATGTCCTTGCGCAGCTTCAGATCCAGCGCCCCGAGAGGCTCGTCCAGCAGAAGAACTTTCGGGTGAGCGATCAGCGCGCGTGCAATGGCGACACGCTGCTGCTGTCCGCCGGAAAGTTCGTTGATCCTGCGCGTAGCCAGCTGGGGCAGCTTGACGAGCTGAAGCATTTCATTGACTTTTTCATTGATTTCCGCCTTGGGAACCTTACGCTCGCGAAGAGGGAAGGCAACGTTCTCAAAAACGTTCAGATGCGGGAACAGCGCGTACTTCTGGAAGACGGTGTTGACATTCCTCTTGTGCGGAGGAACGTTGTTAATTTTTTCACCCATGAAAATGACGTCTCCCTCATCGGGCTGTACAAACCCCCCGATCATTCTGAGGGTTGTCGTTTTCCCGCAGCCGGACGGCCCCAGCAACGTCAGGAATTCATTGTCATAAATGTCCAGATTGATGTTGTCCAGAACTTTCTCCCCGTCGAATGACTTTGAGATATGCTTCAGCTCGATGATCTTTTCCATGGCTGCACCTCCGCATAGGATAAAAAAATATGATATGCCCTTTTCGACATATCACTTGATGATCTCTGTCCGTCCGCTGCAGAACCGCGTTTCCCGCGGGAAACAGGGTTCGGAAGTTCAGAATTCAATGGGTTTAGAGTCTATATAGCAAAGATTACTTTTACTACTCTTATTGACCATTTCACAAGTTTAATGCTCTGTGGGCATCGGTTATGAAGTAACCAACTTTTGAAACTGAGCTTTTAACTCAATCAATAAGGCAACAGAAGTTGCCAACCGCAAATAACAGTGTGCGCTGCATGCGCTGCATCTGACCCGGCTGTCCGTAAGACCGGCAATGTGTTTATCGCGTCCGGCCGAACGATCTCGCTTGGAAGACTCCTTAACTCCCAAAAAACAACGTTAGTATAAAGGAAGCTGTTATAGATGTCAATACTTTTTGTGCCTCTCTTCGCAGGCATTTTTTGATACGCTTTCCGACCCTGTTTTCAGATCTCCGCCGGTTGGCCGGAACAGGCTGTTTTCCGGCCCGGGATTGATTTTTTGAGTGCTTCACTGGTACAATATGAATGAAAGATTCCGGGCAGGCTTTTCACTGCCGCGGAGATAACCCGGATACAGAATAATATTGGGGAGGTCTGATATGAAACTGATGCATCTGTCCGATCTTCATATCGGAAAACGCCTGAATGATTTTTCATTACTGGAGGACCAGAAGTATATCTTTACGCAGATGATGGCTGTTATGGACCGCGAACAGCCGGACGCGGTACTGATTGCCGGTGATGTTTATGACCGGTCCGTACCGTCGTCGGAGGCAATGGCACTGCTGGATGATCTGCTGAATGATTTAGCGGACCGCGGAAAACCGGTGCTGATCATCAGCGGAAATCACGACTCGGCTGAACGGCTGACATTCGCCGGACGCTTTATGGAACGGTGCAGCATCCATGTGTCACCGGTGTATGACGGGCATATTGAGCCTGTAGTGCTCAGTGATGAATACGGTGAGGTAAAAATCTGGCTGATGCCGTATGTGTGCCCGGATAACGCGGCCCGTTTTTTCCCCGGCGAGAGCATACGGAACGCGGATGACGCTGCCGCGGCTGTGATCGGCGCGATGGGCGTGAATCCGGCCGAACGGAATGTGATTGTGGCGCATCAGTTTATCGCCGGCGGTACAACCAGCGATTCCGAACGCAGAAACATCGGCACGCTGGAGGATGTCAGGGCGGAGCTGTTCGACGCGTTTGACTATGTGGCGCTGGGACACCTGCACAGACCGCAGGACATCGGAAGAAAGGACGGAACAATGCGTTATTCCGGTACACCGCTGATGTATTCACGCTCTGAACTCGGATGTGAGAAAACACTGACATTTACTGAACTCGGCCCGAAAGGAAGCGTTTCCGTATACACCGTTCCGCTGCAACCCGTACATAGAATACATATCGCGCGGGGTCTGTTTGACGAACTGATGCAGGGCGGCCCTGAAAACGGTGCCGAAGACGACTATTACTATATCGACCTGACTGATGAGGATGACATACCCAACGCGGCCGCCAGACTGCGTGAACGCTTTCCGCGCCTGCTGGCGATGCGCTATGACAACAGACGCACCCGCTTCTTCGCGGCGGTTGACGCGCCCGAAGAAGCGGAGCAGAAGCAGCCGCTGGAATTGCTGGCTGAATTGTACCGTCTGGTACATCAGGATGCTGAAATGAGTGAAGAGGCTGCCGGGTTTGTACGCGAAACGATGAAAAAAGTGGAGGGAATGCAGTCATGAGACCGATACGGCTGACAATGAGCGCGTTCGGGCCGTATGCCGGCGTTCAGACACTGGATATGACCCGGCTGGGTGAAACGGGTTTGTACGCGATCACCGGTGAAACCGGCGCGGGAAAAACCACGATTTTCGACGCGATTATGTACGCGCTTTATGATACGGGCAGTGGAGCGGACCGTGACGGTAAAAAACTCCGGTCCGACTATGCCGATGACAAAACGGAAACCTACGTGGAAATGGTTTTTACCAGCGCGGGAAAAGAGTACAGTATCCGCCGGAGCCCGGCCCAGCGCCTGCGCGGCAATAAGAACGAAACACCGGCAAAAGTTACCCTGACGATGCCCGATGACAGGAAGATCACCAGGGCTTCCGAAGTAAAAACGATGATCAGCGAGGAAATCATCGGTGTTGAGGACTCGCAGTTTTCGCAGATCGTGATGATTGCCCAGGGTGAATTCCGTAAACTGGTGAGCGCGAAATCCAAGGACCGTACGGAAATCCTCCGCCGTATTTTCAAAACCGGGAATTATGACCGGCTGACTGATCTGCTGGGAGAAGCATGTAAAGAAAAATACGGCGCACTGAGCGATACGCGTAAGGAAATACTGGCTGCCATGAAGAATATGCGCACGGCAGAGGATTCCGTAAACGCGCAGCAGCTTCTGAAACTGCAGAACACAAGCGCCGAAGCGTTGTACAGCGATGAAGCGCTCCTGCTTGCCCGCGGGATTCTGGCAGAGGATGAGGAAACACACAGAACGGCGGCCGATGAAAAGAAGGCGGCTGAAGAAGCAAAGAACGCGGCTGAACGGAAGTACACGGAAGCCGGGGAAATACAGAAAAAGCGCTCGCAGCTGGCACTGCTCAGGCAGGAAACAGCAAAGCTTGAGGATACGATGCGTGAACAGGTGACGCGAAAACAGAACGCTGAGGCCGCGCAGATCGAGATAGACGCGTTGACCGGTGAGATCGCGATGATATCCGGCCAACAGTCCGAATATGCCGAGCTGGACACTCTGGGCAAAAACCGCGAAAACGCGCAAAAGGCGGCGGAAACCGCAGGCAGGACTGAAACGGAAGCTGAAACGGTACTGAAGAAACTTACAGAAGAGAGACAGAAGCTGGAGCGGGAAGCGGAAACACTGAAGGACGCCGATCAGCGCGAAGGCAACGCGAATACCGCGCTGGTTACGCTGGGGACCGAAGGCGGCAGGCTGGCCGATCTGGCTGAAAGACTGAAAAGCAAAGACACCGCTGAGAAAACACTGAAGGCGGCAACGGAAAAACAGAAAACGGCACAAGACGCGGAAACACGCGCGGAGGAGAACAGAAAACAGCTGAAGGCCGAACTGGACGCACTGGGGAATACCGGGCTCGCGGTGAACGCGGCGGATACGGCACTGAAGGAAGCCTGCGACGATGCCGGGATACTCCTGGAACGGCTTGCGCTGATCGAGAAACGGACGGAAGCGGTCCGTGAATACGGGGAAGCGCAGGCAGTCTATCTGCAAAAACAGCGGGAGGCGGAATCCCTCCGCGGCCGGGCGACAAACCTGCGTAAACTGTACAATGATAATATCGCCGGGGTGCTCGCGGCACAATTGACAGACGGTCAGCCGTGCCCTGTATGCGGAAGCGTATCGCATCCGTCACCGGCATGCCTGACGGAGACGATTGACCGGGAAACAGCCGAGAAGGCGGACAGGGAAGCCGGAGCCGCGGAGAAAAAAGCCTACGATGCCGCGACTGAATGCGCCGGCAGGGAAAAGACCGCTGACGGTTACCGTGCACAACTGGCGGAGCAGATGCCCGATATAGCGGAAAACGAATGGCAAAGCAGTGTTGAAGCGGCGATGCGGGACAATCAGGCGCGGAAAACGGCGGCTGAATTGAAACAAAAAGAAGCGGCCGCCGCCGACAGGCGTGCCGGAGATATCAGCGGAAAACTGCTGCCGGAAGCGGAGACGGCACTGAATGATGCCACCGGACGCAGAAGCGCGGCGGACGCCGCGCAGACTGAAGCCGCCGCGGCATTGAAGAACGCTGAAAACGAACTGTGCCGCGCGGCAGCGGGTCTGATGCCCGAAGGGTGGACCGCGGAACAGCTGATGACAGCGATAAAGAAAAACGAACATTTGCAGGCGGAACAGCGGGAAATCAGGTCAAAAGCCGCGGCGGACAAAGCGCGGCTTACGGAAATTGAGAACACCCTGCGAACGCTTGAAGCGGAGCAGAACAGGCAAAACGACATACTGAACGAGAACAGGCAGACAGCCTTGCTCGAGTATCAAAAGCAGGCAGACCTGCAGCGGCAGATCACCGAAAGAAGAGAAAAGCTCGCATATGCCTCATGGACGGAGGCGGATGAAGCCGCGCGGCGGAAAGGCAAACGCAAGGAGTCGCTGGCACTCGCGATCTCGGAGGCCGTAAAGGCACTTCAGGAAACTGAAAAGGCACTTGAAGGGAAAAAAGGCGAGGTCCATACGCTGGAGGAACAGCTGACGGACGCGCCGGAATGCGATATCGTGCTGCTGGAAACGGAGAAAAACAATACGCAGGCGGCATTTGACAGGGCTGAGAAAAAAGAACGCGCCGTATATACCCGCATGCAGGTCAACCTGCAGCATCATGAAACAATGGAGAAAAGGGCAGCGGATGCCGGACGCCTTGAACGGGAATACCGGATGATGAAGGATGTGTACGATACAGCCGCAGGGAAGATAACCGGACAGGCGAAGATCACGCTGGAAACGTATGTGCAGATGGCGCTTTTTGACAGGATTCTGGCTTACGCGAACCTGCGCCTGCGCCATATGTCCAGAGAACAGTATGAGCTGGTACGCCGCAGAGTGGAGGATGCCGGTACACAGGGGCAGACCGGTCTTGATCTGGATGTGATTGACCATTATAACGGCACGGTGCGCGAGGTCGCCACACTGTCCGGCGGCGAGGGATTCCTGGCCGCGCTGTCGCTCGCGCTGGGAATGTCAGATATGATTCAGGCGGGTTCCGCTTCTGCGGTACGGCTGGATACCATGTTTGTGGATGAAGGTTTCGGGTCCCTGAGCGGTAACTTCCTCGCGCTGGCGATGGATGAATTGATTGACACCGCTGAAAACGGGCACAGGCTGATCGGCATTATCTCCCATGTGGAAGATGTGAAGAGCCAGCTGCAACGCAGGATTGAAGTGACCAAAATGCCGAGCGGCGGCAGCACCGCGGTGATCCGCGGGGACGGAACGTAACGGGGACAAGGCACGTCATGCTTGATTTGGCATGCCGCGCGATGTATACTATACAGGATATGTATTCGGAAGCGGAGGAACAGTTATGGAACAGAACGTACAGCCCGAAAAACGTCAGGTCGTTTTTTCCGGTATTCAGCCCAGCGGTATCCTGACGATCGGTAACTATATCGGCGCGCTGAAGAATTTCTCAGCGCTTCAGGACAGCTATGACTGCATTTACTGCGTGGTGGATGAACACGCTATCACGGTGCGGCAGGATCCCGCCGCCCTGCGTAAGCGCTGCCTGGATCTGGCGGCGATCTATCTCGCCAGCGGGCTTGATCCCGAACGCAGCATTATCTACTGCCAGAGCCATGTAAGCGCGCACGCGGAACTCGGATGGATTCTGAACTGCTTCACCTATATGGGTGAGCTGAGCCGCATGACGCAGTTCAAGGATAAGAGCGCCAAGCATGCCGACAATATCAACGCGGGCCTGTTTACCTATCCCGTGCTGATGGCTGCCGATATTCTGCTGTATCAGACCAATCTGGTTCCGGTGGGGGTGGATCAGAAACAGCATCTTGAACTGTGCCGTGACATCGCGCAGCGCTTCAACGGCATCTACGGCGATGTGTTTACGATCCCCGAGGGGCTGATTCAGAAGGTTGGCGCCAAGGTAATGAGCCTGCAGGAGCCGACAAAGAAAATGAGCAAGAGCGATCCGGAAGAGACCTTCATTTCTCTGCTTGATGATCCGGACACGATACGCCGCAAGATCAAACGCGCGGTGACGGATTCCGACGGTGAGATCCGTTTCGATCCCGAAAACAAACCCGGCGTGAGCAACCTGCTGAGCATCATGAGCGCGCTTGGCGCGGGCACGGTGGACAGCATCTGCGCGGAACTGCAGGGACAGGGTTACGGCACACTGAAGGGCCGGACGGCCGATTGCGTAATCGCCGCGCTGGAACCGATGCAGAATGAGTACCGCCGGATTATCGGCGATAAGGCGTATCTGCAGGGCGTGCTGGACGCGGGCGCGCAGAAAGCCGCCTACCTGGCCAACAAAACGCTTCGCAAGGTGCAGAAGAAGATCGGTTTCGCGCCGAGAGGCTGAAAAGACAACCTGTTACGGAAAGAATAAAGGAAGGATCCAGAGCGGATCCCTCCTTTTATTTTGTGTTATTTGTTTCTCCGGAATAGAATGTCGCGGACGCTGTATGTCAGAAAAGATCCGGATCGTTTACATCCACACGGATCACAGGCCGTACACACCGGGTTTCGGCGGAAGCGGCATAGGAACTGACGCTTCCGTCAACTGCCGCGTATTTTGCGGAATATGTACTGCCGCCGACGGGACTGCGCAGCCACCAGTAGCAGTATCCGGCCTTATTGGCCCATCCGCCGTGTGATTCCGCGTACGGGGTGATTTCCGCGCGCCGGTCTATGTTCTTCGGCAGATAACGCTCCAGCTCTTCCGGGCTGAGCAACCATACATGATCAACGGTATCGGGACCGCCGCGGACGATATGCCCGCCATAGGCAACATCCCTGTTGACAAGCGTTTCGGGAATCAACCGGGCGCGTTCCGCGTCCGTAAACGCGTCAGCGACGAAAGTATCGTTCAGCCATTGACGGATATTGCTGGTTTCCCATGTGGCGGCTTTGGACGGACGGTGATAGCGGATAGTGTCAACGGCACGGCGCGTGATCATAACGGCGGACTGTCCGTCATAGGAAAGAACAATCCATTCCAGCGGTTCGGGACCGGAGCCGACATTCGCGTCCTGCTCATAATGCCCGAAACTGACTGTCGCGCCGGGCACAAAAGTCTTTTCAAGACGCGCGCGGAAAGCGGCTTCTTCATCCGCTTTGCTTTGCGTTTCTTCCGCATCTGCCTTTTCGGCTTCGCGCGAGGCTTCCTCTTCCGCCTTCACGCGGGCGGCTTCTTCGGCTTTCAGGCGTTCTTCTTCGGCGGCTTTGAGCAGGGCAAGCTCTTCATTCGCCTGCTTAGCCGCTTCCT
>JAKSQH010000060.1 GCA_024404245.1 Clostridia bacterium | reverse complement strand
TTCCGATGGCTGTTACGCTGTCCGGGATCGTGATCTTCGTCAGCGCGTCACAGTCAGCAAAGGCGTTCTTTTCAATTTCCTTCACGGTCTTCGGCACCTTCACGGTCTTCACCGTTTCATTGCCGGCAAAGGCGTTCTCCGCGATCACGGTAACCGTTTCGCCGTTGATCTTCGAAGGCACATTGACCGTTTCCTCTTCGCCATTATAGGCGGTCAGCTTCACGTCATTGTTGACCTTCGCCGTTTCGTAAAGCTTGACAACCTTCTGCTCAACCAGAATCTTCTCACACACGGAGCAGCGGCTGCCTTCCGTCAGGCCGTCCTCACTCTGCGTGGGCTTGACCGCCGGGATCACCTCGGGCGTATGCGCCGCGGGATCCACTTCCTGAGCCACCAGAATCGCTTCACACACGGAGCAGCGGCTGCCTTCTGTCAGGCCGTCTTCCGTGCAGGTATGCGGTACAGCGGGCAGCGTTTCCGGCGTATGTTGCATCGCAGATACAACTACCGGTTTTACCAGTACCTGTTCGCATACAGAGCAATAAAATCCGCCTTCCCGGCCTTCTGTCGTACAGGTCGCGGCTATCGGTTCATACGCAGTCATTGTATGTCCTGTTGCGGGCACAATCACCGGATCATCCAGCACTTCACCGCATGCGGAACAATACCATCCGCCATTACTGCCGTCTGCTGTACAAGACGCGGCGACCGGCTCATATTCAACCGGGATATGTCCTGTTGCCGGTACGGCCACGGGCGCTTCCAGAATCTCCAGACATACGGAGCAATACCATCCGCCCTTCTGACCCGGCTTTACACAGGTCGCGGCGATCGGCTCATTTTCAACCGGGGTATGTCCTGTTGTGGGCTCAATTACCGGCTCTTCCAGCACTTCACCGCATTCGGAGCAATACCATCCGCCTCTTCTGCCGTCTGCCATACAGGTCGCGGCAATAGGTTCATATTCAACCGGGATATGTCCTGTCGCCGGTACGGTAACGGGTTCCTCCAGGATCTCATTACATACCGCGCAATATTTTCCGCCCTCCCGGCCCGCGCTCGTACATGTAACGGGGATCTGCTCATAATCGACCGGGGTATGTCCTTTCGCGCGTATGGTAACGGGCGCTTCCAGCATTTTATTGCATACCGCGCAATATTTTCCGCCCTCCCGGCCTGCTTTCGTACAGGTCGCGGCGATCGATATATACCCGACCGCATCATGTCCCGTGGCGGGCACGGGTACAGGTGCCTCCAGAATCTCATCGCATACGGAGCAATACTTGCCGCCCTTCTGTCCCTCTTTTGTACAGGTCGCGGCGATCGGCTCATATTCAACCGGACTGTGGCCTGTCGCTGGCACAATCATAGGTTCTTCCAGCACTGCGCCGCATTCGGAACAATACCATCCGCCTTTTCTGCCATCCGTTGTACAGGTTGCGGCAATCGGTTCGTATTCAACCGGTGTATGTCCGATTGCGGGTATAATAACAGGTTCCTCCAGCACCGCGCCGCATACAGAACAGTATTTTCCGCCTTCCCGTCCCACAGTGTCAGCAGTCGCGGCTATCGGTTCATAATCGGCCGGGATATGACCTGTCGCTTGTACAACAGTGCGCTCTTCCAATGTGACACCGCATACAGAGCAATACCGTCCGCCTTCCTTGCCATCTGTTGTGCAGGTCGCGGGGACAGATTCATAGGCAGTAGAAGTATGACCTGTCGCCGGTACAACAGTGCGCTCTTCCAGTGTTTCACCGCATACAGAGCAATACTTACCGCCTTCCTTACCGTCCGTGGTGCATGTAGCGGCTCTTGAAGTATATTCAACCGGAATATGACCTGTCGCCGGGATCTCTTCCTGCGCCACCAGCACCACGCCGCAAGCGGAGCAGTGCTTGCCCTCTTTCAGGCCGGTTTCTTCACACTTAGGCGCGACAGCCTTGTCAATGACTTCGGTATGTCCGGTCGCCGGGATCTCTTCCTGCGCCATCAGCACCACACCGCAAACGGAGCAGTGCTTGCCCTCTTTCAGGCCGGTTTCTTCACACTTAGGCGCGACAGCCTTATCAATGACTTCGGTATGTCCGGTCGCCGGGATCTCTTCCTGCGCCACCAGCACCACACCGCAAACCGAGCAGTGGCTGCCCTCTTTCAGGCCGGTTTCTTCACACTTAGGCGCGATAGCCTTATCAATGACTTCGGTATGTCCGGTCGCCGGGACAACAACCTGCTTTTCTGTTATCTCTTCGCACACTGAACAGATAATCCCATATTCCAATCCGTCTTCGGTACATGTTGGTGCTTTCTCCGGCATTGCTGTTAGAGTATGAGATACAATCTCCACAATAAAGCCAAGATTACTTGGACTGCCGTAAGCCAAATCTACCCAGGTACCGTCTGACCCTTTCACAGCAATATAGTTTTCAAATCCATACATATTATCAGGATCACTGGAACCCCAATTACTATAGCTAAAGCTTTCACCGGTAATCCAGACGAAATTGTTTCCACTTCTTTTTCCACCTAACAAATAATACTTATCGCTAGCCGGAAGAATCTTCGCTATAGCCGCTTGTTCCTCCGATGAAGTGATAACCGCAAGATGACCGCCCAACTTCTGAGCGTAAGCTTCAGCTTCTTCCCACGGCAAACTGCTTTCGTATAGTCTATATTGGCTGCACCCCAGTGAAACCGTCTTGTACAGCTTCGGAGTCACATATTCTTTTGACTTTGTTCCTGTTACCTCACTGCTCCCGATATATATATTGGAATTCACAGACATCACCGCACCTGAAGCATCTTTCGCGGTAACAATGTATATATACTGCGCATTCTTTGAATCTACAGAACCTGTACATTTGTTAAACAAAACTTTGCTGTCTAATTTATTCAAGTCATATGTTTTCGTATTCGGAGTAGCAGAAGCAGTGCAGATCACACTCTTTTGCTTCACACTGTAGATTTCTATCTTCACATTGGTAATACTCGTATTAGATGAAACAGTGCCCTTAACAACAAACACATTCCCGGATACATGCGTTTTGGGATATTTAATCTCTGTGAACGTAAGCGTTGATGCCTCAGGAATTGTTGCTTTCTCTACTACGGAAAAGTTAATATTTATATCAACTCCGTAATCAATATACGACCCGAAATTCTTTATTTTATTATCGCTGTTCACATAAGGCAATTCCGGTAAAGCAATAATCCTCAACTTATACGTACCAAGCGGAAGTGTAGATATTGGAATATCCTTAACTTCTGAAAACTTATTTAATTCTATTGTCTTTGCAGCCGGACTAATGTTTTTTAGATAAATCTGATCGCCGGTCGATGCATTGCTTAACTGAATGACAACATTATAAATTGTTGATGTACTGGTTATTTTCGCATTGATCGACGGGTTGCTACCCTTCACCACTTCATCCGGCACAGTAATATCAGTAACATTGACAGTATCTTTATGAGGTTCTACTATGCCTTCGCAATAGTTTGTATAATACCATCCATCGATCTTTTTTCCGTTTTCTGTATATGTAACATGATACCAATAATGACCTGCAACATGGTTCTCCAAAATCTCAGTCACATTCAATTTTGTGCCAGCCGGCAAAGCACTGCTTATGTATGTAGAACCATATTCTTTACCAACGTCCGAATCCGGATTACAGGGCAAAGAACTAATCTTCCATCCGGCGGTTTTTACTGTTACGGTAATATCTGTACTAATACGCGACTTGCAGTCCCTAAAATATGTTTGTATTTGTCCGTCCTTATTATACAACTGGAATGATTCATTTATTGATGTATACAATGAATCTGTCTTTTTTAGAGTCCATATACTATCTTTAGCTGGATCACATACTAAATAATTCCCGGATGCATCTATTCCAACCAAACATACATAATGACCTGCAGTAGAATAAGACCCCTTAGCAAAATGTACAATAACAGGGCTATACTTACCATTACCATTTATATAATTATTCATTCCTGTACTCACAGAAACTTCTTTACGGTCTGCTCCCCAACCCACCCAATATGTCGTTCCATTATGTTTGTCCAAAATGACTTTAGGAGTTTTATTAATCCCGATATACGAAAGGGCCATAGATAGAGATGCCGTTCCACATTCGATACCCACTTGTTTTTTCCATGTTCCCCAATAACTGTCATTGAAATACTTGCTACCCGTATTCATTGATATAAAGCGAATTACTCCGCCGGTTACTGTAGTAGAATACGCGTAATTCACTTCGGCATTAGGTTTTCCGCTAATGATTGTTGTCGCAGAAGCATGAATAGGAAAAACAAACAACAAAATAATAACTAATGCATATACAGCCTTCTTGACTCCCAAAATTCTCCGCAGTTTCATTGCTTTTCCACCTTTCTTTTTATATGAATCCAATATCGTTCCAAAGTCATGGGTTTACCTGTAACGCCACACGCTGCCGGGCTTCCCGTGTCCGTTCATGGTCTTCACCGTAAAGGCTCACCAGCAGCGGATAAGCCTTCTCCCAATACTTGAATGCCGTTTCCCTGTCTCCGAGCATATCATATGCGCGCGCCAGGTTACGGTAAGGTTCAGCTGATATTGCCGTCTCATCAATCAAAATCTCCAGGCATTGATTCAATACGCCGATCGCCTCCGCCGGCTTATTTGTCTCCAGAAGCATTACGCTGTAGTTGTTGAGCATAACGACCTTCGCGAGAATCGACAGGGTGCCCTGATCGGAATCAATTGCTCTTTGGTAATATGCTTCCGCCGCGTCATAATTCCGCAGCCTGGCATAGGTCTGCGCGATGTTGCTCAGTATTCCCGGATACTTTTCATGCCGCTTTCCGAAATAGGTGACAATGTATTTTTCGCCCTCCAGAAAACCTTGCAGCGCCTCTTCATACGCTCCCATGTTTACGTTCAGCATGGCACGGTGAATAACCAGCTCATTACGGAAAAGATCACGGTACGCCGGGTTCAGTATGTCACTTTTCAGTTTCTTCTCTATAAAAGAAACCAGACTCATTGCTCTCTCATCGTCTTTTACGGCCACATACCGGGTCAATAGTCCTGTTGCCGCGAAAAGGGCATCCGTTACAGGCTGGCTGTCCAGCCGCCGGTGCAGGGATTCCCCGATTTGTGAGGCATTTTCAAAGTCGCCGACAGATAAATAAAAGAAAAACAAATAATACTGCAGATCAAAATCATTTTTGTCTGCTGTATGCTCCCGGGCCGTCCTCAGCATTTGGACGGACAGTTCCGGCGATGAATATGAGCTGCACCCGCAGATTGTCAGAAAATCAAGAATAATCGGATCCGAAAGGTCCAGCCCGCTTTCAAGCAACAGGTGATAGTGTTCCCCGATCCGCGCTGTTTCGTCGGCATTATTCAATGTGGTATCGTATATGAGCATATAGGTGTCCGCCAGGAGCGGCTCAGTAACTGTTTTCCTGACCGCCTTTTCAACGGTATCCCTGAGCCGTGTTTTTTCCTGACGCGCAAAAAACATACTTTTAATGAAGATTTTCATATCCGTCAGCGGCTTCAAAAGTTCCGGATCATTGGACCGTCTGAGAATGAACGGCAGCATATCGGATAAAACAAAGGAATCGCGGTTCCATGTCTTTTGCAGCTCCGGAGAATATTCGCTGTTCAGGTTTATCTGATCGTAAACGCGTCCGGTCTGAACGATCAGCGGCTTCAGCAACGCCGTCAGATGCCTGTCGGAAATCCGGTTGCTTCTTAAGCATTGCTTGATGAGTGTATGCATGGTATATCCGTTGCCGGTATCGTTGAGGTAGCCGGTCTCGACCAGCTTCAAAGCGGCTTCGACCGTTTTTTCTCCCGTAGGCGCGTATCTTTCAAGCCATTCGGTATCGTAATTTCCCAATGGCAAAAGAGCGAAAAACTCAGCCAGTTCCTTATCCGCCGCCGACAATTGACACATGTCGTATAAATGACGGTACATAGACACGAGGCATTCATTAAGGTCATCATTGATGTCGCTCAATTCACCGCTTTCGTTCCGCAACTCCGTCATAATCTGTTCAAGCGTAAATCTGCGCTGCCGGATTCCCTTGCAGATCAGAAGCACAGTTAACGGATGGCAGAACAGCGGGTCATTCATCAGATCCATAAACAGCTTTTTATCCGGCTGGCTGACTTTTTCACCCAGATTGTTGCGGTAAATCAGCAAGCAGTCATCCGGTTTCGTTTCGTTCAGTCTGATCGTTCTGAATCCGTTCACGGAATTCATTCTGGTGGTAATAATAACTGCATATTCCGCCTGCAGGATCCGGTCCAGCCATTCACGGTCGTCTTCATTCAGCGTGTCCATATTGTCTATGACAAGCAGACCTTCTTCTCCCAGATGGTCAGCCAGATATCCCAGAATCCGGACACGTTCATCATCCTCATCGGTACTCCGGTCATATGCCGACAGCGCGTTCTTAAAACTGACGCGCAGCGAACCGTTATACTCAACCAGGCAGATCTTATTTACGGTTTTCTTCTGAAAACAGATCTTCAGCACCTGTCGGGTGATCTCTGTTTTCCCGATTCCGCCGATACCGCTGATAATAATTTTTTCCCGGTCCGAAACAGCCTCCTGCAGATCCAGTATTTCGGAATCATGCCCGTAAAACTGTCTGGACGGAAGCCCTCCGCCGGTCAACTGATGAAGTGTTCCCAGGAACTCGACTGACGACCCCTTTTTTTTCGCGGTCGCGGTTCCGGTCTTCGTTGTCATCAGCCTGTCCGGCTCAAAGAGAGCCTGCTTCCCCTTAAGCTGTTCCAGTATTTCCGAAAATTCAGGCGCGGTCAGCGCGTAGATAAACAGCCATGTCAGAATCACACAAAGCAGGAATGCCTCCCGCGCCGAGTCTGAAAAGCGCGGTGAATCTACCTGCCCGATCAGGCCGTTAAAGAAATCGCGTACAATCCCGTTCCCGGTTTCTTCTTCCGTTTCAGCGGCATGAATCAGATACTTCAGGCGTTCTTTGAGTATCTGCTGCCGGTAATTGTGAGACTGCAGGAAAGTATATATTTTTCGCGCCTGCACGCCGATCAGTTTAGGCTTAAGGCTCAGTAGGATCTCATCGGAATACTGCCTGTATATACTGTCCGGGAGCAGCCGGTTGCACATATTGGAAAAATACCGGTTGCGGTTTCCGGTCGTTCTCCAGAGCATTTTACCGATCTGCCCCTGCTGAAACTCCGGCAGGCATATGCCCGTCCAGAATGCCGTCTGAATCAGCCCGGTCTTGTTTCTTTTGTTGATAACGGCCAATGAAGGCATCGGATAGTCTGCTTCTGTGATAACCTTATAGAGGTTTCGCAGAGTGATCAGCTTTGTCTTCATCGTTTTCTCTCCCGAATCATGAAATCTATCGTAAATCAACCGTGCGGAACCGGTCATCCATTTCATCAACCAAATGTTATCAAAATTAAAAAAGCCGCGCAACAAAACCGGTTCTGTTGGGCGGTTTTGTGAAATATGCGGTAACTTTTGTGCACGTGTGTCATGGAAACAGCTCTGTCTGTCACACTAAAAAGTGTGCCGGGCATCACAGTCTCCCACTGACAAATTACAGGGCCTCGCTGACCCAGCGCAGATGCTCGCGGTCAATCCCCTGCGGCAGAGAGCAGTCGGCACCGATGATGATCCCCTCTTTGCCGGCTTCGCTGACCAGATCGCGTGTAAAGGCCTGAATGCTTTCCTTGTTCCCGGTATGGAGCAACGTGCCGGCGCGGTTGTTGAATCCGCCCAGCAGCACCCTGCCGGGGAAACGTGTTTTGCCTTCCTTCAGGCTGAAGCCTTCCACATCTACATCCCAGTTGACCATCGCGCCGGGATACCGGTCCCACCACTCCAGATGGTTGGGCAGGTTGTCCCAGCCGCAGAAATGCAGCAAGTTCGTCCGGCTCAGGCTGTCGGCGCATTCGATCACTGTCTTTTCGGTAGGCGCCACAACGGCGGCATATTCCTCCGCGGTAAAGTGCGCGTCATCCGCGCCCTGCAGGGGAAGCATCATGCCGGCTGTGCCGCTTTCCTTCAGTATACCCTCGATCATATAGCAGGTGTCTTCACAGATCACGTTCATAATATGCCGCGCGGCGTCAGGCGCTTCGCGGATCAGGCGCATGCTCGCCTCGTCTCCCATGGCGTGCTTGAGAGACGCGTACGGGGAGAACGCGTTATACAGCGAAAACACTTCACCCTTCAATGCTTCATTAATCTGCGTAGCGCGTTCCACCTGCCCGCGCACATAATACGAATCACGGCCCAGCGGACGCAGCGCGAGGAAATCGGCGGGCGTCTTCGCGCCCTGCAGCGGATATTCAAAGAATTCGTCGCACATCATCTTCAGGATATCCTCGCCGCTTTCCTGATAGAATTTCACATGCTCGGCAACCGTCTGCCGCGGTTCCGGCGCGCCGAAGTGCTGCCAGAAGCATACGGGCGGCCGGTCGGGTGTTTCCCCGCGGAGTGTGGTAAGAACGCGTTCCATTTTCGTCATTGTCTTTCTTCCTTTTCTGTATATAAATATGAGTTAATCGCGCAAAGGTTGTTGTCCGTTACTTTTCAAGCATTTTTCGGATGATCTCCACATCCGTCTGCCGCATGCCGACTTTTCCGATATGCCCGATGCAGGAGATCGTATCATCCGCGCATGCCTTCAGAATACCGCTGTAGGCCGCGTATCTTTTTCCGCTCATGGCCATGCGGTGCGCCATCAACGCAGCGTCAAGGGCGGACGCGATCTTGGCCGCGCATGAAATCTTGGCCCCGTCACAGATAATCCCGGGAATGTCCGCCATCGTGTTTTCAATCGTAGCCTGAATCTGCTCCAGCGTTCCGTTTTCCAGGTATGTGATGGTTGCCCCGGAGGCACAGGCCGCGGAGACCGCGCCGCAGAACGCGGATAATTTTCCGATGTACTCTTTCTGAAACACCGTAAGCAGGCTGGAGAAAGCCAGCCCGCGCAGCATACGTTCTTCCGGAAACCCTTTTTCCGTGCAATATACGATAACGGGTACAGAGGAAGCAATACCCTGATTTCCGCTGCCGGAATTGATCACAACCGGAAGGCTGCACCCTGCCATGCGCGCTTCGGAGCCGGCACAGGTCAGGGCACGCATTTTCGCCGTGACACTGCCTTCGTTGTCCCGCAGCAGAAGCGGCCCGATGCCCAGGCCCCATTTCCCGGTCATGCCTTCCCGGGCGATATCCATATTCATCCGGATCATCGGCGCGAAAATTTCATGCAGCTTCTCAACCGGCATCTCATCGGCAAAGCATTTGATGTTTCTCAGGTTCAGCAGTTCCCGGCAGGCGGCTGTTCCTGCCTGCCGCGCGCTGTCTTCCGTCAATACCGTTTTACCGTTCCGGTCAATTCTGGCAACATGCAGGTGGCTGTGCTTTATTTCCACCAGCACGTGATCCGCCCCGCGCGTCCCTTCCACGATAAAATGCAGCGGAATATCCGATTCCAGATATCTGACTTCACAGCCGCCGTTGCCGATAAACTCCTTCGCCGTCAGGATGTCCTGCCGCGTAACACTTTCGAGCACTTCCATATTGTTATCGGCGTTCCCGCCGATCGCGCCGAGCACAACCGCGGCCTCAATACCCGTCATGCCGTTGGAATTCGGAATCTGCACACAGCGAACATTTTTGATCATGTTACCGCTGCATTGGGCGACAATCCTTTCGGGAAGGTCCCCCAGTTCCTTTTTCATCAGCGCGGAAGCATAAGCCAGCGCGATCGGTTCCGTGCATCCCATCGCGGGGATCAGTTCCTCCCGCAGGATCCCGCAAAAATCGTCAGCGAATTGTGAAAGCATATTACACCCGATTCCTTCCCATGTTCCCGGTCATTAAGCTGTATGTTTTCCCTGTATTTGTATAATACAGTCAAAGGCAGGGCACGCGCAACAGAATACCGTGCATAATCGGAGCAAAATCGACCATTTGCTGATTTGAAAGCACGGAAAATAAACGGACAGCGTCCCGCGCGGCAGTCCGGAGGAATCCCTTTCCGGAGAACAGGCGCGTCAATCACGGCGCGCGCGATACTGCTTGCGGCATGCGAGCGCGCACAGCACCAGCACAATCGGGAATCCGATACCGGCCAGCACGCCCGCCTGCAGGTTGTTGCCGGCGTTTTGCGACACATTGCCGACGATCGCCGGACCGAGCGCGCCGCCCAGGTCACCCGCCAGCGCCAGCAGGGCGAACATGGCAGTGCCGCCGGTCGGCAGGATACGCGAAGCGATACTGATGGACCCCGGCCACATGATGCCCACCGAGAAGCCGCACGCCGCGCAGCCAATGAGGCCCAACAGCGGCACATTAACCAGCCCCGCCAGCAGATAGCAGCCCAGGCACAGGATGCCGGAAGCCACCATGAAGCCCGTCAGGTCAACCTTTTCGCCGAACTTGCCGTACAATACCCGGCTGATGCCCATACACACGGCAAAGCCGCAGGGACCGGCCAGGTCACCTATCGCCTTGGAGACACCCAGCGCGGATTCAGCGAACGCGGACGCCCACTGGGCCATCGCCAGCTCAGAGGAACCGGCGCAAACCATCAGCACAATGAAAATCCAGAAGGTCCCGGTTTTGCACAGCTGCCCCACAGTCATGCTCCGGCCCTCAGCCACCAGCGGCTCAATGGGGCACACAGCGAAATTGCGGATGTTGTACAGCGGAATCACAGCCCACAGCACAGCCAGGATACGCCAGTTGTCCAGGCCGAACACGGCAAAGAACAGCGTGGAACCCAGAATCACGCCCACCGACCCCCAGCAGTAGAAGGAGTGCAGCAGGCTCATCGTGGCCTCCTTGTTTTCAAAGGGGCACGCTTCAATGATCGGGCTCGCCAGCACTTCGGTCAGGCCGCTGCCGACGGCGTAAATCATCACACAAACAAGAATCCCCGTAAAAGGCGACGGGAACAGATCCGGCAGGAAGGCCAGCCCCGCGAGCCCCAGGCCGGATGTGACCTCCGCCGCGATGATGCACGGGCGGTAGCCCAGCCTGTCCACAACGGTGGCACAGACGAAATCCACCACCAGCTGCGTAAAGAAGAAGCAGGTGGAAATCAGCGCCAGCTGTCCGAGGCTGATATTATATATACGTTGAAAAGTCAGAAACAGCAGCGGAACGAAGTTCGCGCAGATCGCCTGCGTCACAAAGCTGAGATAGCACGCCAGCTGTGTCTTTCTGTATTGATTCT
>JAKSQH010000006.1 GCA_024404245.1 Clostridia bacterium | reverse complement strand
TCTCCGCCGGCCTCCGCCATCACGGAGCTGACAATAAACAGTCCCATTCCGTGACCCTCGCCTTTTTCGGTCACACCGGCCCTGAATATTCCGGGCATGATGCTTTCCGGGATTTTGGGACCGTTATTGGCTACGGAGAAACCGAAACCGTGGATATCCTCGGTCAGCGTCACCCGGATCCATGGGTCCGGCGTGCCGGCCGCGCGGATGGCGTCCGCGGCGTTATCTATCAGATTTCCGAGTACCTTGCATGCCTCCCAGCCTTCAACGGGCAGATTCTTCCATCCGGAGCGGATCTCAGCGGTCAGCCTGATGCCGTTGTCCGCGCAGGCGGATGCCTTCATCTGAAGCAGCGCGTTGATCGCCGGGCTGTCCGTTTTGAGCAGTTCCGATACGGAGGTAATGGCTCCGTACACTTTTTCGATGTACGCGTTTGCCTCGTCATACTCCTTCATTTCAATCAGGCTGTATACCACCTGCAGATGATTCTTGAAGTCATGCCGCTGGCTGCGCAGTGTGCGGTTCAACGTTTCCATGCCGTCCATCAGCGCATCCATCTGATTCATCTCATTGTTCATCCGCCGGGCGTTGAATGCTTCGCGGATATCCACCGCCGCGCCCCAGATCACAATCAGCGCGGACAGCACCGCGATGACCTTCGCCGATTTTTTGCCCAGCAGCGTCTGTGAACCGAACAGAATCAGACACAGGATCACAAGCACGAGCACAATCTGAAAGCTGTTGATCACAATGGCATAAACGGAAGCCTTGCGTACATCCGTCCCGCGCTTTCTGCCCATCACTCAATCCCCTTTCCGTTCACACGGTAGATCACTGCCTCATCGTTTTCAAATACGGGCGTGAACCTTCGTTCCAGCGCGTCCGTATCCACAGCGTAATCACTCATCTCATAGCTGGATACATAGATGTAATCCACATTGTATCTTGTCAGAACGTCCAGATTACTGTCCGGATCCTCATAGAAGCGCCTGATGTCATTCTTGCGTTCCGTTGTATCAAACCCGTGAAAGTACAGCCACAGGTCCGGTCCGCATACAATCGTCTTTCCGGCAATGGACAGCACAGGATCCAGATGCTGCGTTCCCGTCAGATAAACCGCATCCGCGGGTGTTTCGTCACGTGCGAAAGCACCGGCCTCAGCCGCGCCGCTTCCGAATGCCTGATAGGAGGATACGCACTCACGGCAAAGTGTCAGCCCGGCTGACAGGAAAAACACAACCGCCGCCGCGACCGCGATCACCGGGCGCGCGCGGAGGCCTTTCAGCCTGTGGAAGATATCCCGGCAACTGTCCGCGATGATCATACAGCACGGCAGATAGGCAAGGTAGAGCAGCTTATTGTTGTCATATTCATTCGGCTGGAAGCGGATCATCTCAGCAGCCAGAATAACGGGAATCGCCAGGGCAAACAGCCTTCTGTGCCTCCTGTTCTTCTCGATCAGCGCGAACAGGAGCAGCGCGAACGGCAGACCGATGTTTTTCAGGTAGAACCAGAAATACATATCCCGCATGCCGCTGTCACCCGGGTTATTCACCCAGTTGAAGTGGAATGCCAGAAAACCCGTGCTTTCTTCCGTGCGGAATGTCTGCGCGAATGTAAAGCCGAACAGCTGCGGTATCGCGACGGCAGCCGCGAGCACGCCGTACATAAAGTATTCCGCGAGGATCACGCCGCGCGAACGTCTCGCGCGCAGTGTGCCGTCCGTTGTGATGCCGCTGCGCGGATCGCCGTGGATGAGATCGTAAATCATCACACCCAGTGAGGAAAGTGCCAGCGCCAGAAAACTGTGCGTATGGATCAGCGGCAGCGCGCCGCCCCATATACCGAGCAGCAAAGGCGCGCGGTAGCCGTCATCCGGATCGCGTTTCTCCGCGTTGAACGCGGTTTCCAGCAGATAGAAGCACGGCATCACCATGCACCATCCGCCGAGCAGCGTGCGCTGCGGGATCATCATATCGGCAATCACGTTGCTCCACCGCAGGTTATTCGGATCCGGCTGATTGGTAGGCGTTTTGTAATAGCCGGTCATAATGGCTGAAATCCGTTCCAGTACAGTCGGCGTTCCGTCCGCCCCGAGTCCGCCCGCCATGTCAAAGTCATACAGGAAACCGAGCCCGCCGTTCAGGAAAAACAGCATCGCCGCGAGCACAGCCGTCTTTTTGCCCGCGGTCATTTCGCGCCCGAGCACGATGACCCCCATAAAGCAAAGGGCCATCATCAGGGTGCCGGGTATGATCAAGGACGCCTGCAGTGTGCAGCCCAGCAAATAGAAAGTTGTGCTCAGGCTGTCCGTCAGGAAGGGATAGCTCAGCCGCGCGCCCGGGTAAAACGGGTAATCTGCAGGAAACATCCTGTCCCTTAGGTTTGTGATAAAGCTCAGATGCATGGGCAGATCACCGTAGGTGCTCTGTCCCACATTCAGGTTACCGTACGCGTCCGGTCTCAAAGTATGCGTATACTGCAGATACGCGCTGAGCAGCGTAAGCGGGATAACCGTGAACATCATCCGCCTGAGCATTTCGGTTTCGTCCCTGTCCCAGGAACGTGCCGGTCTGCGGTCACGCGCCAGCCATACAATCAATGTGATCAGCGCCAGCAGCGCGAGCGCGACAAGATGCCCCGTTAAGGAAAAACGCAGTACAAACGCGCACAGCGCGGGCAGCCACATTTCCAGCAGCAGCCCCATGCTCAGGCCGATCCATATCCGGTTCAGCGGCCGGTGCCGCGGCAGCAGCCATCGCGCGTACTGCAGGCCGCACAGCAGATAAATTATCATGTATATCAGGGACAGGATCAATCCGGCTCATCTCCGTTTCCGCTTGCCGCTCACATGCTGAAATAATCAGGTGCCGTTTTCTTCGCGCTGTTCGATTTCGGCCGCGACAGCCATCAGCCGGCGCATTCTGTTGTTAACGGCGCTCTTGCCTGCCGGCGGGTCCATCATCGCGCCCAATTCCTGCAGGCTCAGCTCGGAATTCTCCAGCCGAAGCCGCGCAAGTTCCTGCAGCGCGGGCGGCAGGGTAAACAGTCCTTCCTTCAGCAGAATGGTGCGTATTGCTTTCATCTGTTTCGTTGAAGCATCCAGCATCCGTTCACTGTTATGCTCGTCGCAATTGGCCATGCGCACCGCGTGCGCGCGCATCTGTTTCTCAATACGAATATTTTCAAGGGTCAGCACACTCTGCGCCGCACCCATCAGCGCCAGCATATCCGTTATGTGCTGCGCGCCTTTCAGATAAACTACCTGCCGGTCTTTACGTTCATACGTACGGAACGGCAGATCGCATTTTTCCAGCAGCCGGCTCAGAATGTTGGGCAGCTCCTCATTCTCGCTGCTCCATTCGAAATGCCAGTCCTTCTCAGGATCCGTTACCGTACCCGCGCCCAGGAACGCGCCTCGCAGAAATGCTCTGCGGCAGCATTGCCGTGTCAGCGGATGGCGCGGCATCGTCCTTTTCAGGTGCATCATTCCCGTCTCATCCGTTTCCGCCATGTGCAGCGCGGTCAGCAGCGTCTGCGCGTCCGTATCGGACAGTGTCAGCACGCATGTGCGGCGCCCGCCGAGTCTGCTGCTCTGTGTAAAATGCAGCGTCGGGCTGATATTCAGCTGTTTCTTCAGCAGTTGAAAAATCCGCCTGGCAACTCCCGCGTTGTCCACGCGGTACGTTACCCCCAGCCGCCCGCCGCCGCGGAAGCTCAGGTGACCGGACGTTCTCGTGAGAGCGTTCAGTTCACTCAGCATGCAGCAGCTTTTACCCGCCGGCAGACGTACCAGTTCTTCCCGCACCTGCGCGGAAAAGCTCAGTTTGTCATTCCCGCGCATCAGTATTCCTCATCGGCGGAAGCGGTCCAGTGCGCCTGTTCGATCTGCAGATCCCTGTGATCCACATCCGCGGTATATCCCTGTTCACGCAGATACGCGCCGATTGCCTCCGCGATTGCCACACTGCGGTGTGCACCGCCGGTACAGCCGACCGCGATAACCAGCCTGTGCTTTCCTTCCTCGCGGTAATTGGGCAGCAGGAAGTTCAGCATATCCTTCATCCTGTTCATGAATTCCACAGTGACCGGATGTTCCATCACAAACGCGCGCACATCCTCATCCAGCCCGGAATGCCGGCACAGTGTCTCAATGTAGTACGGGTTCGGCAGAAAACGCACATCCAGCACCAGGTCCGCCTGCCGCGGCAGTCCGCGCTTGAAGCCGAAGCTCAGCACTTCCACACGGATGGGCGGCGTTCCGTTCTCCGATCCCGCGAGCGATTCCGCCAGCCGTTTCTGCAGGGCGCGTGTGCGCAGTCCGGTCGTGTCAATCAGATAATTCGCGGTTTCACGCAGAGGCTGCAGCATGGTGCGTTCCCGCGCGATCGCCTGCGTCAGCGAGCATTCGTCGGACGCGAGAGGATGCTCGCGCCGCGTTTCCTTATACCTGGATACCAGCGTGTCATCGCTGGCGTCCATAAAGATCAGCTCAATCCGCTGACCGACCTGGCGCATCTCCCGGATCAGCTTTGCCACAGCGTTCGCGTCAAAGAACTCGCCGCTGCGCACATCCACGGCAAACACCACAGTGTTCAGGTGCGTGCCGGTGTTCTCAAACATTTCCGTCATGCGCGGGAGCAGCATCGGCGGCACATTGTCCACACAGAAAGCGCCTGTATCCTCCAGATACCGGAGCGCGGCGGTCTTGCCCGCGCCGCTCATGCCCGTAACCAGAATATATCTCATCTTTTCAGCACCTGTCCTCTCCCAGAATACGAACTTCAGACTCCAGCCTCACGCCTGTTTTTTCCATCACCGTATCGCTCACATACTGAATCAGCGCCAGAAAATCAGCAGCTGTTCCGCCGTCATTCACAAGGAACCCGGCATGCTTTTCACTCACGGACGCGCCGCCGATCCGGTATCCTTTCAGCCCGCACTGTTCGATCAGCGCGCCGGCGAAATACCCCTGCGGACGCTTGAAAGTGCTGCCCGCGCTGTGCATGTTCAACGGCTGTTTTTCCGCCCGGCGGCTGTTAAGATCCGCCATCGAGGCCAGGATTTCATCCCGGTTCCCCTTATTCAGGCAGAAAGTGACCTCCGTTATGATCATCGGCTCCGTCATCGCGCGGGACTGCCTGTACCCGAAGCGCATTTCACCGCCGGCAAAACACAGGCTTTGTCCGTCCGGGCTGACCGCGTGCACCTCCCGCACAACCTGTGCAAGCTCCCCGCCGTAGGCACCGGCGTTCATATACACCCCGCCGCCGACAGTTCCCGGAATGCCGGACGCGAACTCCAGCCCCGTAAGGCTGTTCTCCGCCGCCGCGGCTGCCGCTTTCGCGAGCATGCAGCCCGCGCCGGCACGGATCAGATTTCCTTCCGTCCGGACCTCTGCCATGTTTCTGCCGATGCAGACCGTCAGCCCGCGAATTCCGCCGTCTTTCACCAGCAAATTGCTTCCGTGACCGATCACGGTCACATTCATCCCCGCGTCACGCGCTTCAGCGTACAGCCGCGCGATCTCATCCGCGTTCCGCGGGAAAGCCATCACATCCGCGGGGCCGCCCAGATGCAGCGTTGTGTACTCCGCGAGGCACGCGCCGCGCGCTGTCATGATCCCGTCAAACATTTTCCGTTATCTCCCCGGAAGGCTGCTCTTCCGCTTTCTCCTTCTCACGTTTGGCCACCCATGTTCTCACCAGCTCATATGCCGTTGCCGCCAGCGGTACGCCGATCAGCATACCGGTTATGCCGCTGAGTCCGCTGCCCACGATTACGGCGGACAGCACCCACAGACCCGGCAGTCCGATGGAATTACCGACCAGCTTCGGATATACAAGGTTACCGAGCAGTGACTGCAGCACAATCAGCAGAATCAGGAACAGAAGCGTCTGCCCCGGCGCCGCCGTAAACACAAGGAACGCGCTCACAATCGCGCCGATATATCCGCCGATCACGGGGATCATTCCCGTGGTTCCGTTGATAACGCCCACAATCACCGCGTACGGGAAACCGAAGATCCACATCATCACCGTGGTCAGTACGCCCAGCAACAGTGAATGTGCCCCCTGCCCCACAATGAATCCGGAAAAGCTCCGGTTCAGCGCGTTCAGCACATTCTTTGTTTTTCCGAGCCGGTTTTCGTTCAGGGCTACGTTCATCATCCGGTTCGCCTGCCGTGCCAGCTGTTTCCGCCCGACCAGCATGAAGATTGCGAAGATCAGCGTGATGAACACATTGCTGATGCCGGATGTCACCGCGCCGATCACGCTCACGGTTGAGCTCACGATGCCGCTCCACCCGCTGATGGCATACTTCGTCAGGCTGTCACCGATCGCGTCCCAGTCGAACACCAGATTGGCCACCGTGTCATGCACAGTCGGGAAGTTTTCGGTTTTTTCCAGTGCCCAGGCTTTCAGGTCCGCCACATAATGCGGCACTTCCCTGGCCAGCAGCGTGAATGCTTCCACAAGACCCGGAATCACCGCGAGCACAATCAGCAGAATAACGCCGAGAATCACCAGCACGGCCAGCAGTGTGCAAACGGGCGTGCGCAGCGTGATCAGCCACTTTTTCTTTGTCCGCGGGAACCAGCCCGCCTCAAACCTGTCCACGATCACATTCAGCACATACGCCAGCGCGGCGCCGGCGATCAGCGGGCTGGCACTGCGCCACAGCACTGTAATAAAGTTGCACAGATCCGTAAAATGTATGATCCCCAGTGTCAGCAGAGCGGTAAACAGCAGCAGGCGCACAGGCCGTCTGTTGCCGAACCAGCTCAGATACTTCGGGTCTTCCGAACGTTTCATAATAACTGTCCTCCGCCGCCGGAATGATATACCGTTTATAGTATAACACAACCTCCGGCGTGCCGCTACCGTGCAACCGGTCCCCCGCCTGTTTTTTCTTCTTTTTATCGCGTCCGGCAGGGAAAAAAGCCATACATATAGAAATAAATCTATTTGGAAATATGCGCGGTCAAACCGCGTCCGGGAGGTTTTTTCATGCCGCTTACACCTCATGATATCGCGAAGATGCTCGACCATTCCACCCTTCAGCCCTGGCTGACGGAAGATGATATCCGCCGTGGCTGCGAAATCGCGCTGAAATACGGCACCGCCAGCGTATGCGCCCGTCCATGTGACGTGCCTGTTCTGGCTGAAATGCTGCGCGGCAGCGATGTAAAAGTCTGCACAGTCATCGGTTTCCCGCATGGCGCGCACGAAACCGGGATCAAGCTCGCCGAAGCGGAGCTCGCGCTTGATGAAGGTTGCCAGGAGCTGGATATGGTGCTTAATATCGGCAAACTGAAGCACGGCGATGACGCCTATGTCCGCTCTGAGATCGCGCAGCTGGCAGAGGCCGCGCATCAGCGCGGTGCCATCCTGAAGGTTATCCTTGAAACCTGTTATCTCACAGAAGAAGAAAAGATCCGCGCCTGCAGGCTGAGTGAAGCCGCCGGGGCTGACTTTGTCAAAACCAGCACGGGTTACGGCTCCGCCGGCTGCACGATTGATGATCTGAAGCTCATGCGTGCCACCGTTTCGGATCACGTACGCGTCAAAGGTTCCGGAGGCATCCGGGATCTGGATACCGTGCTTTCCGCCCGTGCCGTGGGCGCGAGCCGCTGCGGTGTCAGCGCTACTGAAAAGATCATGGCCGAGGCTGAAAAGCGCTATGCCGAGGGCACCCTTGCCGAAATCGGTGAACTGAAAGAAATGAATGGCGGATACTGATCCGCCGGGAAGTATTGATAACGATGCTGAATTTCGCATTTATCGGGCAGGATATCCCCACCCTGTTTCCCACACTGCTTACAGACCTGCTTTTCGTCGGCCGTGAGCCCGCGTGTCTTCGTGTGGAGGAGCGGAATCAGGCCATGGCGGACCTGCTGCAGGGCTACGGTGACGCGATTCTGAAAAAAGCCGGCATCGGCGGCTCACTGAATGTAACCGGTGACCGCGCTGAAGCGCTTGAAGGTGCCGACTGTGTGATCTATGCCGGCGACCCGTTTGCCGCTTCACGTTTCTTTCAGGACAGGAGCGCGCTCGGCGGGGATGAGGAAGATGAGAACGATCCCGGCCTTACGGATCAGGCGCGGGTAAACGGCGGTATCGGCGGACTCATGCACACACTGCGCGCCGGTGAGTATGTACTGCAGCTGTGTGATAAAATGGACAGTTGCTGTCCGGGCGCGCTGATCATTAACCTCGGGCAGCCCGTCGCACGGACAACGGAGCTGTTTGAATCCCGCGGATACAGGTGCTGCGGTCTCGGGCGTACCCCGCTCCGCGGTACCAACGGGCTGGATACGCTGGCGAAGCGGCTCCGCTTGAAAGAAGCCGATGTGGAAGCGGAAATCGCCGGTCTGCCCGGTTTCGCGTTTCTGCTGTCCGCGAAGGAGGCCGAAAGCGGCCGTGATCTGCTTCCTCAGCTGAAGCAGGCGGCTGAATCGGGTGAACTGGGCAGCCTCGCGAAGCGCTGGCTCAGCTGGTGGGACGCGCTTCCCGCGGGCGATGTAACGGACCATGCGGAATTTCTGCCCGCGCAGCCGGATTTCATTCCGGATGAGCATCCGGAATTCGGTGAAACCGTGGAAAAGCGTAAGGACCGTATCCTGTACATGAACACAGTGCGCGATCAGGGAGCTGACGCCCGGGAAGGCGCCATGGCGCAGCTGCTGCTGCTGTCCAAAGCACCGCCTGTGCGTCCGATGCGTCTGGCACTCGCGCTGCTCAGGAATGAAACCTGCACGTTGCCCGCGGTTACGCGGAAAAACGGCGGTGTTCTTCCGCAGCTTTCCGGGGAAGCGGTTATTGAAGCCGCGCTCACGCTGGATAACGGCAAGCCGGTGACTGATCCGCTTTATCTGCCCGCCGCGCTCGCGGATATTATGACTGAGGTCGATATGACCAACCGTCTCGCGGCACGGGCTGCAGCGGGTGACCGGAGTGCTCTCCGGGCCTGTATTGAAACTGATCCCGCGCTTGACGGGCTGGACAGAATTTATTGTCAGGAGCTTGTCGACCGCCTGATCGAACTCCACAACGATATTATCGAACGCCTGTAAGGAGGCCCTATGTTTCTGGCAGACAGTTGGACCGATTATGAGGTTCTGGATACCGGTGACGGTGAAAAACTGGAGCGGTGGGGCAACGTGATTCTGCGCCGGCCCGATCCGCAGACAATATGGCCGAAGAATGACGAACGCCTGTGGAAAACAGCGCAGGCACACTATCATCGCAGCGAACGCGGCGGCGGCGAATGGGAATTCATGCAGCGCCTGCCCGACAAATGGACCGTGCGGCACGCGGGTCTGAGCTTTTACGTGCGGCCGACCGGTTTCAAGCATACCGGGCTGTTTCCCGAGCAAGCCGCCAACTGGATCTGGATGAGTGATCTTATCCGCGCTTCCGGCCGCAAAGACATCCGCGTGCTGAACCTGTTCGGTTATACCGGCGGTGCCACGCTCGCGTGCGCCGCGGCCGGCGCGCATGTCACACATGTGGATGCCGCCAAAGGCATGGTGCAGTGGGCCAAGGAAAACCGTGAGCTTTCAGCCCTGCCCGAAACAAGCTTTCGATGGATTGTGGAGGACGCGCTTGCCTTTATCCGGCGTGAAATCCGCCGCGGCAGCATGTATGACGGCATTCTGATGGACCCGCCCAGCTACGGGCGCGGACCTTCCGGCGAAGTATGGAAGCTGGAAAACGAGCTGTTCGGCCTGATCGAGAGCGCGTCACTCCTGCTGAGCGATGATCCGCTCTTCTTCCTGGTAAACAGTTATACCACGGGTTTTCAGGCAAGCGTAGTCGGCAATATGCTGACCAAGTGCGTCATTTCCCGCCGCGGCGGAACCATTGACTGCGAGGAGCTGTGCCTGCCGGTAACATCGGGCGGCGTGCTTCCGTGCGGCGCGTCCGGGAGGTGGCAGCGTGTCTGATATCCTGTATGAGGACAATCACCTGCTGGTAGCCGTAAAACCGCCGAATATGCTTTCCCAGGCGGATGCCACCGGGGATACGGATATTCTGACGGAGCTGAAGGGATATATCCGTGAAGCATATCACAAGCCCGGCAATGTCTATCTCGGTCTGGTTCACCGGCTGGACAGACCCGTCGGCGGTCTGATGGTCTTTGCCCGCACAAGCAAGGCCGCGTCCAGGCTCTCCGCCCAGCTGAAAGAGCATGATGTCGGGCGTGAATATCTGTGTGTCGTTACCGGTGATGTAAAAGATGAATTCACCCTGACCGATTACCTGTTCAAGAATGAGGACTGGAACCGTGTTGAGGTCTGCGAAGCGGACAAAAAAGGCGCGAAGCTGGCCATCCTGCACGGTCGCTGTGTTTCCAGGCGTCAGGGGTTCAGTCTCTGCGTCATTAAGCTGGAAACCGGCCGCAGTCACCAGATCCGTGTGCAGATGAGCAATATCGGTGCCCCGCTTTGGGGTGACAACCGCTACGGCGCCGGTATCGTCGGTCAGCAGATCGCCCTGTGGGGCTATAAGCTCAGCTTTTACCACCCCGTCAGTCATGAGCTGATGACTTTCTACAGTATGCCGTCCGGTAGCGTCTGGAGCGTCTTTTCCGATCTGCTCTGTGTACCGGAGGACATTGAAATGCCGGAAACGCCGAAACCCATCAACCTTTCCGACAAGGTGCTGGAAACCTTTGAAGCGTATACGCCGGTCATGCCGGACGAACCTGAAAAGCAAGCGGAAGAGCCCGACGGCGCGCCGGAATCAGCACCGGAAAGCAACGTAAGCGAACCCGTTCCGGCCGGTCACGAAACACCCGCCGGTGAGAACTTACAGGCCGGTCAGGAACCGGCCGAAGAAAGGACCGAACAGTGAATCAGCCTTTTACCTATGAACTGAAACACATCTGCAAGCAGTCCGGCGCACGTCTGGGCGTGCTGCACACCCCGCATGGGGATATCCCGACGCCGATCTATATGCCCGTAGGCACCGCCGCGTGTGTCAAGGCGATGACCCCGCGTGAAATGGACGAGATCGGCACAAAGATTCTTCTTTCCAACACCTATCATCTGCACCTGCGACCCGGTGAAAAACTGATTGAGGAAGCAGGCGGTCTGCATAAGTTTATGAACTGGGACAAGCCGATCCTCACCGACAGCGGCGGATTTCAGGTTTTTTCCCTTGCCGGCATCCGTAAAATCAAAGAGGAAGGCGTCGCCTTCCGCAGTCATCTGGACGGTTCCCTCCAGTTCATCGGGCCGGAGGAATCCATGGATATTCAGCAGGCGCTCGGTTCCGATATTGCCATGGCCTTTGACGTCTGTTCCCCCTACCCCTGCGAGTATAAGGACGCGAAGATCAACATGGAACGTACCCACCGCTGGGCGGAGCGCTGCAAGCAACACCACACTCGTGAGGATCAGGCGCTCTTTGGCATCGTGCAGGGCGCGTTTTATAAAGACCTGCGCGTTGAAAGCGCCAAAGTCCTGCGGGATATGGATTTCCCGGGTTACGGCATCGGGGGGCTCAGTGTCGGCGAGCCCAAGCCCGTGATGTATGAGATGCTGGATGAAATCCGCCCCTACATGCCGGAGGATAAACCCCGCTACCTGATGGGCGTCGGTACGCCGGACTGCCTGATAGAGGGCGTGCTTCGCGGCATTGACATGTTTGACTGTGTACTTGCCACCCGCATTGCCCGCAACGGCACCGTACTCACAAGCAAAGGCCGCGTGGTCATCAAAAACGGCGCGTTCGCGCATGATTTCGGACCGATTGATGAGAACTGCGACTGCTACACCTGTCAGAATTTCTCCCGCGCCTATGTCCGTCACCTGTTCAACTGCAAAGAAATCACCGGCGGCCGGCTCGCGTCCATCCATAACCTGCGGTTCCTGATCCACATGATGGAGGAGATCCGTGACGCGATCGCGCATGACTGTCTGCTTGACTACCGTGATGATTTCTACGCGCGCTATGACCTGACAAAAAATTTCTGAAAAGAAATTAATTAAAGGAGGTTCCCACTATGAAAATCGTTCCCGTAACCGATCCTTCCTTCCGCAACTACGGTCAGATTCTGACCGGGTATGACACCGCCGAGTTGCTGTCCGTGCTGGACAAGGTCACTCCCCTGCCCGAAGGTGTTGAGTATGTGCCGGAGCAGGCTGAGCTGATGGCGCTCCCGATCGCCGCGGAACTGCAGAACAACGCGTACGGCGGTCTACCCATCGAAATCGGCTGGTGCAACGGTCACAACACCAAGCTGAACTGTCTGGAATATCACCGTGACAGTGAACTGAACGTCGGTACCGAAGATTTCATTCTGCTGCTTGCCAAGCGTGAAGAGCAGGATGCCGACGGCACGCTGGATACCGATAAGGTCGTGGCTTTCCTCTGCCCCGCCGGTACACTGATCGAAGTCTATGCAACCACCCTGCACTATGCTCCCTGCAGTGCTAAGAAGGGTCAGGGCTTCAAGGTTATCGTCGTGCTGCCGAAGGGCACCAACCTGCCCAAGCCCGCTTTCGAAATCAAGAACCCCGAGGATGAACTGATGACCGCCGCCAACAAATGGCTGCTGCCCCATCCGGATTCCTCCGAAGCTGCCGGCGGCGCGAAGGTCATGCTCCGCGGTGAAAACACGGATATCGCTTCCCTCATCTGATTCATAGTAATTCAAAGCCCTTGCAGCCGATCCGGCCGCAAGGGCTTCTTCATTTACGCTTCGGTAATACCGGGATAAATCTTCGCGTACTTGTTCTTCAGATATGCCGTATACTTTTTCGCGTCCAGCGGTTCGCCCATGGCGTTCATCAATACTTCCTGCGGCTTCTTCAGGCTGCCGAAGCGGTGAATCCGCTCATGCAGCCACGCGGTAACCGGCCTGAGGTCACCGTTTTCGGCGGCACCCCACACATCAATATCCTTTTCCATCTTTTCCAGCATCTGTACGCCGTAGGCACTGCCGAGCGCGTAGCTCGGGAAATAGCCGAACGACCCGCCGGACCAGTGGCTGTCCTGCAGAATACCGTGACGGTCATCCGGCACATCCACGCCGAGATACTCCTTGTACAGCCTGTTCCACAGCGCCGGCAGTTCATCCACCGTTACCTCGTCCGCGAATATCTTTTTCTCGATCTCATACCGGATCATCACATGGATGGGATAGGTCAGCTCATCCGCTTCCGTACGGATCAGCGACGGAGAAGACGCGTTGATCGCGGCGTACATCATATCCGCGTCCACACCTTTCATCTGCTCCGGGAAGATCTCGCGCATCACGGGCAGCAACGCCTTGCAGAACGGGAGGCTGCGGCAGATCAGATTTTCATAGAACCGGCTCTGGCTTTCATGCACACCCATGGATACGCCGCCCGCGAGGCAGGTGAACTGCAGGTCATCATCACTGCCGATGTCATACAGCGCGTGTCCGCCTTCATGAATCACGGAGAACAGACTGCTCATCACATCATCCTCATGATAATGCGTGGTAATGCGTTCATCCCACTTGTTCACGCCGGATGTGAACGGATGCTCCGTCTCGCCGAGAGTAACACGGTCAAACGGAATGCCTTCCATCTCCATCACCCGCTCGGAAAGCTTCTTCTGTCCCTCCACCGGGTATAGTTTTTTCAGGAAAGCGGTATCCGGCTGACGGGCCGCGGCAACCTTTGCAATCACAGGCAGCAGCTCTTCGCGCAGCGTGGCGAAGAACTGATCAAGCTGCGCCGTACCGACGCCCTTTTCATACATATCCAGCAGCACATCGTATACCGGTTTTTCCGGATCCTTGAGCTTCGCGATCTTCTTCTGCCAGGCAATCATTTTCTCCAGATACGGCGCGAACATGGCGTAATCGCTCTTCAGTTTGGCCTCATGCCACACGGCATCCGCCTCATTCAGCAGTTCCTCATACGCCACATACTCATCCAGCGGTACACGGTGCATGTCATCATAGGTTTCCTTGTTCAGTTCCGCACGGCGCGCGATCTTCTCATCGCATTCATCCCTGTGTTCAAGAATGGTACGAAAAACTTCTTCGTTCTCTTCCGTAACGGTCAGTTTGTACATCTGTCCGCTCAGATATCCGAGCGTTTTGCCGCGACCCTTCCAGGATTCCTTCGGCGCCGCGGTCGCCCCGTCCGTATAAAGAACAGAGCAGGCATGATTCAGCGCGTAAATCGCCTCTTCATACGCGTCCATTTTTTGTATTGCTTCAGTTACTGTCATCTGCAGTCGCTCCTTATCATTCGTCTCACTGTTCAGCCGGGCGCCAGGTCCAGTCGCGTGTAGGCCCTTCATTCAGACCGTCCGGCAGCACGCCCTTCACACGAACCGTAAAGCCCAGGTCAGCATTGTAGTTGGCCTTGCCGCTCGCTACGCTTACTTCCTCCGTCTCGCAAACCGTTTCGTCGGTTTCAAGCAGCGCGGAATCAATCAGCGGGATATCCGTCCTGTGCACGGTCGGTTTGACCTCAGCAGGAGGCGTTACCCGCAGTGTGTACACCGCCGGATACACATCCGTGAAGCAGTAATAGCCGTAAGCGTCGGATACGGTTTCCGCCACGGTGCTTCCGTTCCGCACCAGCTCAATCTTTACACCGGGAATACCGGGTTCCTCGGTTTCCTGCCAGCCGTTTTCGTTTTCGTCCAGCCAGCAGAAGTCGCCCAGCTTGCCCGCGAGCACCGCGCCGATATCCTCCTGTGTCAGGTCAACGCCCATCGTCACGGAAACAGGATCGCTCCTGCCGTTCCGTCCGTCGCAATACATCATCATGCTGACCTGCCCGCCAAGCAGACGCTCGTCATCCGGCAGCACAACGGCATGGTCCTGCGGCAGCACAACCGTCAGCTCATAATCAAGAGGCATCAGTCCGTCAAAGCGGTACGCGCCTTCTTCATCTGAAATCGCGTGGCTCAGTTTTTCTCCCGTCTGCGCGTTGTTCAGGCTGATTTCCGCGCCGGGCAATGCTGTAATCTCACCGCCGAGATCCACCCACACGTGGCCGCTGAGGGATGTTTCACGTACCACACCCAGCAGGAGGTTATCCGCGCTTTCATTTTCATTGAGTACAATACCGGTCATTTCAAGCCTGCCGTTTGCTTCATTGAAGGTGGAATCTCCGGGCAGTGAACCGTGTGTGCGGCTGTCCGGTGTAAAGAACACCGTAAAGCTGCCGGGAATCATTCCCGCTGTCGCGAAACGGCCTTCCGCGTCCGTGTGCAGTTCCGCGAAAACCTTACCGGTGATATCGTCCATCACAGTCACGGTTTCGCCTTCCGGCGTCATTTCAAGCTCATCAAACAGACCGTTGTTGTTCTCATCCATCCACATGCGGCCGCTGAGCGACGCGGGAATTACGCAACCGATCGCCTCTCCGGTCACCTGATACCCTGTCGGGATTTCCAGCACGGTATCCTCACCGGAGGACCCCGCGGTTAGCGGAAGCTTCAGCGCGGTTGTTCTGGAAATTACGCGTCCGTCCGGCATATCCACACGAAGCGTCCATTGATCCGGATGAATGCCCGTAAAGGCAAAGGTTCCGTCCTCACCGGTTGTCACAGCCACAGGCTCAAGATCCTCGCGTTCCGGTGTCAGCGTCAGGGTTACACCGGTCAGTGCCGGTTCATCCGCGTCACGTGAGCCGCTGCCGTTGGTGTCGGCAAAGGTCATGCCGTCCAGACTGCCGAGCAGCAGCGCGCCGCAGAGCTTCGCCGTGTATTTTCCGTCCGAGCCGAGCGAGAACATTTCGCTTTCGGCGTATCCGCCGAGATCCTCAAAGGTATTGCCTCCGTCCGTGATCTTCGCGAAAATCGCGTTTTCCGGCAATTCAAAGCGCAGCTTGTATTCGCCGGGCATAACCGCGTCAAAGGTATAGATCGCGTCCCGGTTTACATTGCGGGTAAACGCCACGTTTCCGTCCGCGTCGATCAGGTGAACCTTTGCCTCTGTCAGTCCGTTCTCTCCGGCGTCACGTTTTCCGTTGTCATTATCATCGGAGAAAAGCGTACCGGTCACGCATGCAGGCAGAATCATGCCCATATCCATGCCGGTGATATCAGCGCCCATCGGTACCTCGATCATATCCGAAACACCGCCGCCGGCGGATGTATTCAGGATCACGCTGCCGGGTCCCTGCTTCGTAAAGGCATAGCCCGCCTTCGCGTTCAGTGACAGCTGATAGCGACCGGGCGTCAGGTCTTCAAAGACATACTTACCCTTCACGTTTGTTCTGTCCGTCGCCACCGTATTGCCCTGCTCATCCAGCAATGTCACAGCCAGCCCGCTGACCGTCTTTTCCTTGCCGCTGAGTGAACCGGAAAGGTCATCATCCAGATACGCGGTACCGGACAGCGACGCCGGTACAATGGCGCCGACGGCGAGATACCGTCTTTCACCGTCCCCGATTACCTGTTCATTCAGATAGTATTCTCTGCGTCCGTCACGGGAGAGGAAACGGTTACCGTTTTCATTCGCCACAACTTTGGTAAAAGTGATTCCGGTTTCCGGCAGCACAGCGCGCAGGCGGTATGTTCTGCCGCGCATGCAGGTAAGCAGGAATGTACCGTCATCACCGGAGACCGTTGTCGCCACAGTCTCGTCATTCACCTGTTTCCAGGCTTCAACCTTCACGCCCGGGATGGGTTCTTCGCCCTCATCATACAGGCCGTTATAGTTCGCATCCAGGAAACACATACCGTAAATTTCGGCGGATTTGATAAAGCCGACATTCTGCCCGTCAAAGGATTCGCCCTTGTTGGTATCAATCACCCTGCGGCCGCGTTTGCTTCCTTCATTCGTGAAAATCGATCTCCTGCCGCCGCCCTCGGCGCTGTAGCGGGTGAACATCATGCCGGAAGGCACATCCACATAAAGGTCATAGAACCCGGGTTTCAGCCGGTCAACATACCAGTTGCCGTCAGCGTCCGAATATGTTTCATACTGCAGTCCGTTCTTCTGGCCGGAAAGCCGCACGTGCACACCCGCAATGGCGGGCTCGCCGTTCTGATATTTACCGTCCCCGTTCAGGTCATTCCAGCAGAAGCCGGCGGCGTGAGGCGTTTTCCATACGCCCGCGGCTATTTCCGTTATGCTTCCGTCTTTCACTTTGCAGATGCCTGCATCCTGTATACCGGAAGTGGTCGCGTCTGTCGCGCTGTCGTCAATAGCGGAACCGGAGTTCCCCTTCTTTGTAAACCCGTAGCCTGCCGGCAGAGTAACCGATACCGTATAGGCGGCTTCGGGCAGATTCCGGAATTCCAGTATACCGTCCGGCGTACCGTCGGTTGTTGTCAGCGTCAGGCTGTCCCCGTTTTCATCGGTCAGTGTCACGGATACGCCGCTGATAAAGCCCTCGCCCTTGGCAAATACACCGTTTCCGTTCCGGTCATTGAATACACGCACACGTACGGTTCCGCCGTTTTCGGCCGCGGTCAGTGTATCGGGCGGCAGGGTTGCCTCCGGTGCCTCCGGCACGACCTCGCCCGTATAGATCTCGTCACTGTCCGTCTGTACCGGCGCGTATACTTCATCCTCCGCGTCCGCCGCGGGCATGTCATCTTTCTGTTCTTCCGCGGGTTCCTGTGCTTTCACTTCAGCCGGGGTTTCAATAACCGCGCCGTCCGCGGCATATACGCACAGCGGCACAGTCGCGTTTCCGGCTTCCGGAAGCTTCTGTACATATCCCTCGGGATCAATGATCCAGCCTTCAGGCATAGTGGACATCACCGGTCTGATCGTTACATCGGCACTGTCCGTCAGCGTCAGTACATCCTGTCCGGCACGTATTGTGCCGATCAGGCTGCCGTTCTGCCACACTTCAAAGGAACCGTTCAGAATCTGAGGCGCGGTTCCCTCGTCCGCGTTTTCCGCCAGACCGCAGAAATAGATGCCCAGCGTCGTCACTCCGGCACGGGATACGGTCAGCGGCGCCATTACAAGCACGGCGCACATAAGAAGAGTAAGCAGTCGTTTCTTCACGGTCATGGATCAGGTCCTCCGATCGATGGGTATCTTCATTTATCCGCTTTGCGGTCCGGTCACTTGGTCAGCTTCACACTGTGGCGGAACCTGTTGTACGGTCCGTTTTCACCGGTGTATGTATCGCGGTATCCGCGCGGATAGGAGCAGTGGAGCGTATAAACCGTCTTGTTGAGGCAGCACATGATCACACGGCCCGCGATCTGCGTCCCGTCCTTCAGGTTGGCGGTATAGTTCGCGTACACGGCGTCCGCGCCGAGCAGCGTACGGTCGGCGACATTGGACTGCTCAAAATTCTTCAGTCCGGCACTCCGGATCCGCTTGAGCGTATCCTTCAGCTCCGCGGTCAGGCCGCTCTTGTTCAGCTTCTTTGATACTTCCGTTGCGGAAATAATCATGCTTGCCGCGTAATCGACATAAGGATCCGGGTTTGTAAGCACATACTGGTTCGGCTGGGAATCGTCCACAATCCAGCCGGAAGGCGCTTCAAACATCAGATGCATCGACGCAGCCTCGTAGGTTACATAGTCAAAGGACAGCGCGGGCAGCGGTGTCGGCGTCGGCTTGTCAATCGGATCAATGATCACGGGAGTCGCGCCGGCGTATTCACTGTTCATTGTCGGCGCGGAAGTCACAACCGGCACTTCGGGATAATCATAGTCGTATGAATCCTCCCATTCGATGCCGACATCCTCACTCGCGGGATCATAGGTTCCGTCATCAAAATCGAACGGTACACCGAACAGGTCCTGACTGCTCACTGCCGTTTCAACCGGTTGCGCCGCCTGATTCTGCACAGGCAGCTCCGTCGGGAAAACTTCCTTCGGCTGGCACGAGCACAGCAACAGCAGGCATACCGCCAGCAGCAGACACAGCAACTGTTTTTTCAGCATGGTTGTTTCCTCCATCGCGTAGAATTTGCTTCCTATAATCTGACGGACCACCGGGTCCGTTTGTTCCTCAGGAATTCAGTTTGTCGTAATCCGGATGGTAAACCCTGCGGTCAAGGCCCGTGATCTTTTCCGAGAAGGTGCCCGGCTGTGTCCGTTCCTCAACCCCCTGCATTGTGTTCAGACGCGCGTCCGTCATGTCCAGCCAGTGCAGCGCCTCGGCTTCCGGAAACATCGGGGGCTTCGGGCTGCCGTAGTCGCTCTCGCCATGATGGCTCAGCAGCATGTGTTCCAGCAGAATCACGGTCTCATCGTCAATGCCAAGGCGCTCCGCTGTCTTTTCCAGCTTCGCCACGCCTTTTACAAGGTGTCCGAGCAGCTGCCCGTCCCGCGTGTAGTCCGTCACATTTCCGAACTCATCGCTCTTCATCTCGTCAATCTTGCCAAGGTCATGCAGGATCACGCCCGCATACAGCAAATCCGCGTTCAGAAACGGATAAACCGGCAGCATGGCCTTTGCCAGCCGCAGCATGCTTATTGTGTGGTGCAACAGGCCGGAGCGTTCCGCGTGATGCATCCGCTGCGCCGCGGGATAGTACTCCAGCATGGGACCGGCTTCCTTCAGCATCTCGCTGACCAGTTTCTTCAGCTTCGCGCTTGTGAACGCGTCCACCGTTTCCTCAATCTCAGCGCGCATATCTTCCGCGGGTTCCGGCGCGCTGACGGCAAGAAGGCGCATATCCACTTCGTCATCCTCTTCCTTCAGGCGGATCTCCGCGATTCTGAACTGCAGGCGGCCGTTGAATTCCTGCACAGTGCCGCGGACCTTCACCACTTTGCCGACCTCCGGCGCCTCCGCGCTGGAATTCCAGTATTTACAGTTGATTTCACCGCTTTTGTCACCCAGGTTCATATCCACGTAATAGCGGCCCTTGGAGTCAATCTTTCTCTCCGCGTACCGAACCAGCAGAAAACCTTCATAGTTATTGTCCTTCTCAAATTGGCTGACTGTCAGATCCATTTCTCACTTCTCCCGTTTCAGTACGGTTTATCCCGGTTATTCTCCGAATCTCTCGCCAGTGTGGCGAATGTTGTGTATTCGCTCAGCCACGCCAGCTTCACGGTACCCAGAGGACCGTTGCGCTGTTTGGCGATAATAACCTCACCGATATTCTTGTCTTCCGTTTCGTGGTCGTAATACTCCTCACGGTGCAGGAACATAACCACGTCGGCGTCCTGCTCAATGGAGCCGGAATCACGCAGATCGCTCAGAATCGGGCGTTTGTCGTTGCGATCCTTGTTCGCGCGTGACAGCTGCGCGCAGGCTACCAGCGGCACATTCAGTTCCTTGGCAATCGCCTTCAGCTGGCGGCTGATCTCGCTGACCTCCAGCTGCCGGCTTTCAACCCGGCTGTCGGTCTGCATCAGACCCAGATAGTCAAGCACAATCAGATCAAGCCCTTTTTCCGTCATCAGCCTGCGGCAGCGCGATCTGAGCTGGGTGGGCGTGATCGCCGCGGTATCGTCAATATACATTTTCGCGGCGGACATGGGGCCCAGCGCTTTCGCCAGCTTCATCCAGTCATTTTCCGTCAGCAGACCCTTACGCACTTTCTGCATGTCAACGCGCGCGTCCGAGCAGAGCATACGCATCACAATCTGCTCACGGGGCATTTCCAGTGAAAACACGGCAACCGTCTTGTTTGCCGTCAGCGCCGCGTAGCTCGCGATATTCATCGCGAATGACGTCTTACCCATGGAAGGCCGGGCGCCGACCAGGATCAGCTCTCCGCCGTGCATTCCCGTCAGGTAATTGTCCAGATCGATAAACCCGGTCGGAACGCCGGCCAGACCGCCGGGGTTCCTGCTCAGTTCCTCAATCTGCTCATATGTGTTCATCAGCACTTCGTTCACGGGTTTCAGGCTTTCACCGTCGGAGCGCTTCATCACAATATCGAAGATCGACTTCTCCGCCTTGGCGAGCAGCTCCTGCAGAGGCGTCATCTGTTGATAACTTTCCTTCGTGATTTCCTGACCCGCGGCGATCAGTTTTCTGAGCGTGCTCTTTTCCAGCACAATGTTGATATATGCCTGCACATTCAGTGTTGTGGGAACATAGCTGATCAGATCCACAAGGTATGTGGTCCCGTGCGTGCCTTCGGATGTGCCGCGGCGGCAGAGTTCTGTATCCACGGTCACCAGATCAATCGGTGACCTCTGCGTATACAGCGCCATCATCGCGGAGTATATTTCCCTGTGCGCCGGATCGTAAAAGTCCTCTTCCTTCAGCTGTTCGGCGGCTGTCAGCACGGCATTCGGATCCCGCAGCAGCGCGCCGAGAACGCTTTTTTCCGCGTCCAGACTGTTCGGAGGGGTCAGACCCCGCAGCTCCATCGATTCATCCATCTCGTTGCTCCCGGTCTCCCGTGAGAACACGGGCTTTATTTGGTCATCGGTGTGATATGCAGCTTCATCTCGGTTGTCACGCCCGTATACAGCCATACGCTGATCGTGCGCTCGCCCACCTCACGGATGGGCTCGCCGAGATCAATCTTACGCTTGTCAACCGTGATCCCGTGCTGCTGCGCCAGCGCGTCGGCAACCTCGGCGCTGGTCACGCTGCCGTAAAGACGGCCCTTTTCGCCGCACTTCACACCGAGCTCAATAACCTTACCCTTCAGTGAAGCGGCTTTTTCACGGGCGGCCTTCAGCTGTTCGGCTTCACGCGCGTCACGCGCGGCCTTTTTCTTTTCGATTTCCTTCAGCGTGCCGGGCGTCGCTTCCGCCGCCAGCTTCTGCGGAAACAGGAAGTTGCGCGCGTATCCGTCGGATACGTTCAGGATATCATCCCGCTTTCCGATATTTTTTACATCCTGCAGCAATACGACTTTCATTTTGTATCCTCCTCAATATCCATCTTTCTCAGATTACGAATATCACGCCGCTGGTCGATCAGCCCCATTACAATCGGAATCACGGGGGCCAGCAGGGTCATAATGAGAACCCACAGTGTTCTGCCAAGTACACGCATACCCATTCGCTTTTCCAGCCACAGCATCAGACAGATGCCCTGAATCAGGAAAATCACCTGAAACACGTTGGAGCAAAGCAGACCCAGATAGTACACAGGACCTTCCTCCGCGAGAAAGGTCAGCAGCCAGCCTGCGCACAGTGAAACGGCCGCGGCACCGGCGCTGCCCGGAATATACCATCCTTCCGGAGACGGCAGTATTCCCTTTTCCCCGTTTCTGCGGCGAAGCAGATCCGGCAGCCATACGCACAGCAGTGTGTTGATCGCGGCATGCCATATGATTACCGTACACATCATGCCGGGCAGCATTTTTTCGAGTGAGACACGCAGGCTGTAAAGCAGCTGCATTTTTACACGGTCTGTCATCACAATCCTGCCCATCACGGAGTACGCGGGCACCAGTGCCTCGGTTCCCGCCAGTCTGGCCAGGCCGGAACTGTAGGCACGCAGCAGAATCTCAACACAGTCCGGGCTCGCTTCAACAAGATCCTGCGCGGTCTGCGCCAGACCGGGGATGATTGCCCCGTCATAAACCGCGTTCAGCACCGCCAGCAGTGAAACCCACATCAGCACCGGCAGCACTGCCCACAGAATCGGCCGTACAGCTCTGCGTCTGAATGGGGTCAGGGCAATCGCGCATGTCAGACCGCACCAGCCTGCACCCGCGATTCCAAACGGACCCGGAATCGCGTAAACGCATCCCGCGGCCGCGGAAATACACGCCGCGGCTGTCGGAACCGGCCCGGAAGCGTACGCGAGCGCGGCGGATACCGGCGGCAGAAGAAGCAACAGCACCGTCAGCGGCAGAATGCCGTTCACCGCGGTCACAACCGCAGCGATGATCATGATCACCGGTGCAATCCATTTCTTCGGTTCCTTTGGCATTCCGTCACCTCCCGATACTTATTCACTCTATTTTATCCTATATTTGCCCGAATTGCAAGCATGCATGCGTTTCGGGCGCTTCCGCGGCTTGCGTTTTACGCTTTCCGGGGTTACAATGACCCCATGGAGATGAATGAAACGTGACATTAACCTTTCACCCGTCTGAACTGAGAGGGCACGCGTGTCTTCCGCGTTCCAAGTCGGATATTCACCGCCGCCTGATCTGTGCCGCCCTTTGTCCGGAGGAATCGGTCATCCGGTCATGCGTGCTTTCCGAGGATACATCCGTCATGCTCCGCGCGCTCGAAACACTGGGCGCGCGCACCGTCCGGCACGGTGATGACCTTCATCTGAGCGGACCCGCCGTTTTCCCTCGGACGCCGGAGTTGTACTGCGGCGAAAGCGCCACCGCGCTGCGGTTGCTGCTGCCCGTCTGCCTCGCGCTTTGCGGAGGCGCCGGGCTGACCGCGTCCGGCCGTCTGGCGGACCGTCCTCTGAACGGGTATACCGATTGCCTCAGGGATATGCGCGTCACGCGTGACGGAAACAGGATCACGGTTCGCGGCAGCCTGTCCGCGGGTCATTATCATGTGGACGCGTCTGTTTCCGGGCAGTTCGTTTCAGGGCTTCTGACAGCGCTTTCCCACGTTCCGGGTGAATCCGTGCTGGACGCCGGAGCCACGCCGGTATCCGCCGGCTATATCCGGATGACAGAACAGGCGCTTACGGACGCGGGTGTTTCTCCGGAGCGTCTGGCGCCTTTCACGTGGCGCGTTCACGGCGGTACTCCCTTCCGGCCGTTTGATGTAACCGCCGAGGCGGACTGTTCCGCCGCCGCGCTGATCGTTTGTCTGCGTTCCCTCGGGCATGAGGTGACCGCTGACCTGCCGGAGCATACTTATCAGCCGGACAGCGTGATTTCGGACCTGCTGGATTCATCAGGCCCGTATGACCTGTCCTCCTGCCCGGATCTCGCGCCGGTGCTCGCCGTGACGCTCGGTCTGCAGCCCGGCACGCATATCCTCACCGGTTGCGGACGCCTTCGTTTCAAGGAAAGTGACAGGCTTACCGGCATCACGGACATGATTCGCACTCTCGGCGGATATGCCCGTGCGGACGGCGATGCAATCACCATTGAGGGCACGGAGGAATACAGCGGCGGCGTTATGCCGGACTGCGCTGGTGACCATCGCATGATCATGGCCGCGGCACTGGCGTCCACACGCTGCCGCGAGCCGGTTACCGTCCTGCACGCGGACCGTGTCGCAAGATCCTGGCCCGGCTTCATTGAAGAATGGCAGGCACTCGGAGGTAGAATATCATGAGCAGTATGATCGGTACAAACCTGCGTCTCTCGCTTTTCGGACAAAGCCGCGGCCCCGCGGTCGGAATTGTGATGGACGGTTTTCCCGCCGGCATGGAAATCAATACGGAAGCACTCCGCGCGCTGCTCGCCCGGCGTTCCCCCGGCACAGGTCCGCTTGTGTCCCCGCGCCGGGAGGCGGATGAGCCGGAGATTCTCAGCGGCGTTCTGAACGGGCATACAACAGGTCAGCCTTTATGTGTTGTAATCCGGAACACCGACCCCGGTGAAGGCAGCGGTCCGCTGGATCTGCCCAGACCGTCGCACGCGGATCTTCCCGCGCATATCCGCTATCACGGAGCAGAGGATTACCGGGGCGGCGGCCATGTTTCCGGCCGGCTCACAGCTCCGCTTGTTTTCGCCGGCGGTCTGTGTATGCAGTATCTGGAAGAGCACGGCATCGGGATATATGCCCATATCGCGCGCCTCGGCAGTCTGGCGGATGATCCGCTTGAACATGCCCGGCCGGAGGACCTGGCGCGGCTGAAAACAATGCGGCTGCCGGTGCTTCGTTCCGGACTGGACACGGATATGGAAAAAGCGGTACTGAGTGCCGCCGACGCGGGCGACTCCGTCGGCGGCGAGATTGAATGCACTGTCACGGGGCTTCCCGCAGGCATCGGTGAACCGTTTTTTGACAGTATTGAAAGCACACTTTCACGGCTGCTGTTTTCCGTTCCCGCCGTCAAAGGTGTATCCTTCGGTGAAGGTTTCGGCTTTGCCGGGATGACCGGTCTTGAAAGCAACGACCCGTGGGTCCTGCGTGACGGAAAGATCGTTCCGGAAACAAATCATGCCGGCGGTGTACTCGGCGGCATCTCCACAGGCGCGCCCCTGATCTTCAGATGCTGCGTCCGTGCCACGCCTTCGATCCGTCTGCCGCAGAAAACCGTTTCCCTGCGTTCAGGTGAAGAGACCGTGATGACCTTATCGGGTCGCAACGATCCGTGCATTCTGCCCCGCGCCGTGCCGGTCATTGAAGCCGTTGCCGCGCTCGGCATTCTTGATCTCTTTCTCGCCCCGCGGCCGTAAACAAACCGCAACGGATCTTCAGAAAAGTCACGCCGGCGGAAAAGTATGCCGCGAAGGTTTCCAAAGGGCGATCACAAAGCCCTTTGGTCAGCCCGCAGACCGAAGCCCCTTATACTCGCCCCGCGGCCGTAACGCAAAAAACGCGCTGGAAAAGGCATGCCGTACGGCATGCCTTTTCCAGCGCGCGCGTCCCGAAAGACGCTCATCCGCTTATTACTTGGTTACTTTGAAGGACTTATTCAGCAGAGTCTTCGTAATGGAGCTCTTGCCGCAGCTCGCGGTGGCGGTCAGCGTGTAGGTATAGTTGCCCACGGGCAGCAGTGCGAAGGTCAGTTCGTTGTTCACGGTGTAGTGCAGGTCAAACACGGTCCTGTTCGGCTTGAAGGTGCTCTGCATCATGATCTTGCCCTTGCTGTTCTTCACAGTCGCGACTACCTTGGTGATCTTGCTGCCGGAGCAGGCGGACACGGAGATGATACCGCGGATCGGCTGCTTGTTGCCAACCTTCAGCGTGGTGGGATAAACGGCACCGTCCAGGGTCAGCGTGGGGGTCTTCGCGACAACGGAGAAGCCCTGGTTGATAACCGTCTTGGTGGTGCTCTTCGTGCCGCAGGTCGCGGTAACGACAACCTTCAGCGTGTAGTTGCCCACACCCAGCTTGCCGAAGGGAACCTTCGTGTTAATGGTGTTGCGGAAGTTCACAGCCTTGGTTTTCGGCTGAATGGTCGCTTTCAGCGCGACCCAGTTCGTGCTGCGCTCAGTCACGGTCGCGGTAATCTTGGTGATGGTGCCGGCATTCGTGGAAACAGAGCCCTGCATGGAGAAAGCGTTGCCCTGTGTGATCTTGGTAGGCTTGGTCAGGCCGTAAGCGGTGATTACGGGAGCTACGTTAATCTTCGAGGAAGCGCTCGCGGAAATAGGAGCGATCGCGGTCACCAGCAGCAGAGCGGCCAGCAGCGCGGTCAGGATACGTGACATTATGGTTTTCTTCATTTTGCTTTACCTCCGACAATTTTGGATTTGGCAAATTTTTTGCTCGGTGTAATTAAGGATATCCGCCGGAACCATGTCTGTCAATAGTTCCGGAGCCTTGATATCCTTACAAATCTGTTACTCTTTGTGACCTTTTCGGACATACGCCGAACATAATCTTTTTACAAAAGTATTACCCTTTACCGTTCGTCCCACGTATGGTAGAATATGCGTATTCGGATACACAGCATCAAGTGTTCAGAATTTTACGGCGAAATGAATTTTTTACGTAACCGTTAATTAACGCCGGAATTATTTTTTACAGCCGGAGGGTAATTCATGAAACATATCCCTGCGTGTACCACCGCGGAAGCCGGTGTGCTGCTGTTTGAAGACGCGCTCCGGCCGACCTTTGACGAACCTTATGACCGGGATGCCTGGATCTATGTGCCGGATCACTATTCCGAATACCGTTATATTCTCGGCACCAGGGGATCGCGCCCGCTGATCTGCGTCGGTGTCAACCCTTCCACCGCGGCACCCGGCAGGCTGGACAACACGCTGAAAAGCGCGCAGCGTGTCGCCGCCTTCAACGGGTTTGACAGTTTTGTCATGTTCAATGTATACGCGCAGCGCGCTACGGTACCGGATGATATGGAAAAGGAACCGAACCCCGTTCTCTGCCGCGAAAACCTCAGCGCGTTTGACTGGCTTCTCGGTACGCTGACCGTGCAGCCGGTCATCTGGGCAGCCTGGGGGGCGGTCATTGAAAAGCGGAACTATCTGCCGCGCTGCGTGCTTGATATGGCGCGTGTCGGCATCGGTCACAACGCGCGCTGGGTCACCGCCGGGGCGCGCAGCAAAGCGGGGCATCCCCATCACCCGCTGTATCTGAAAGCGGACTCCCCGCTTGACCCGTTCGATGTGGAATCATACTGTGAAACGCTGATCGAAAGGATGCGATAACATATTTATGTATAAACAGGATGAAATCATCATGCTCTGGCCGGGCACCGCGCCATACAGCGAATACAGTCCGGACCAGGCGCAGCCGTCCCTGAAGGCGTTCCCGACGGAAGGCGCGCGCGGCGCCGTGGTCGTGCTTCCGGGCGGCGGTTACGCGTACAAAGCCCCGCACGAAGGGGATCCGGTCGCGCGTATGCTGAACGCGCAGGGTATTGCGGCCTATGTGCTGGATTACCGGGTCGCGCCCTGCCACTGCGAGGCGCCGCTGGCGGATGTGCAGCGCGCGGTGCGTGTATTGCGTCTTGCCGGCTATGAAAAAGTCGCCGTTCTCGGTTTTTCCGCCGGCGGCAATCTCTGCTGCGCCTCCGCCGTACTGTGGGACAGAGGGAATCCGGACAGCGACGATCCGGCTGAGCGCCTTTCCTCACGGCCGGACGCGTTCATCCCCTGTTACGCGGTTGTGTCAATGGGCCGGTATACCCACGCCGGTTCAAGGAACAACCTGCTCGGCACCGAAAAGGATAACCCGCGGCTGCTCAGCCGTTTTTCCGCCGAACTGAACGTGACGGACGAAACACCGCCCGCTTTCATCTGGCACACCTCCGAAGACGGAAGCGTACCGCCGCAGAATTCGCTCCTGCTCGCGAAAGCACTGGCGGATCACGGCATCCTCTTTGAACTGCATATCTATCCCCGCGGTCATCACGGCATCGGGCTGGGGTCCGAACTGCCGCCTGCGTCCGGCTGGGGTACGGACTGCTGCCGTTTTCTGCTCACACACGGCTTCGGCGTCTGATTCCGGAGGGCTGACATCATGAACGTAACGCAATTGGCGGACAGGCTCCGCAATGATGAAAACTTCATGCAGAATGTGGTGCGCTGGGAAGTGCAGCCCGCGCGCGAAGCGCGTACCGTACCTTTCCCCGATTCGCTGGACGCGCGTCTTCTGCCCGTGTTGCAGAAGCGCGGCATCCATCAGCTGTACACGCATCAGGCACACAGTATTGAGGCGACGCTGCGCGGCGAGGACACAGTCATCGTCACCCCGACCGCGAGCGGCAAGACCATGTGCTACAATCTGCCCGTTCTGTCAGCGATTCTCCGCGATCCGGACGCGCGCGCGCTTTATCTTTTCCCCACAAAGGCGCTTTCGGCGGATCAGGTCAGCGAACTGTATGAAATGATCGGCGATCTCGGCGTTGATATCAAAACCTGCACCTATGACGGTGATACGCCCTCCGCGGCGCGCAAAGCGGTACGCCAGGCCGGGCATATTGTCGTAACAAATCCGGATATGCTGCATTCCGGCATTCTGCCCCATCACACAAAATGGGTCAAGCTTTTTGAAAATCTGAAATATATCGTTGTGGATGAGATTCACACGTACCGCGGTGTTTTCGGGTCGAACCTGGCCAACGTGCTCCGCCGTCTCACCCGTCTGTGTGAGTTTTACGGCAGCCGGCCGCAGTACATACTCTGCTCCGCGACCATTGCCAACCCGGCGGAGCTCGCGTCCACACTTACAGGCCGTCCCGTCACGCTGATTGATGACAACGGCGCGCCGATGGGCGAACGGCACTTCGTGTTTTACAATCCGCCCGTTGTCAACAGGCAGCTGGGAATCCGTGAGGGCTGCATCCCGGTCACACGGTCCATATCCGGCATGCTGCTGAAAAACGGAATCCGCGCGATCACCTTCGCCCGCTCCAGGCTCACCGTGGAGGTGCTCACCAAATATCTGAAGGATATGGTCCGCGATCCGCTCGGCAATGCCGGCCGCGTGCGCGGATACCGCGGCGGTTATCTGCCCACCGAACGCAGGGAAATTGAGCACGGTCTGCGATACGGCGAGGTGGACGCCGTTGTTTCCACAAACGCGTTGGAACTGGGTGTCGATATCGGCTCGCTGGACGCGTGCGTGCTGTGCGGCTATCCGGGCACAATCGCCGCGGCCTGGCAGCAGGCCGGGCGCGCCGGCCGTCGCAGGAGCACAAGCATCGTATTCTTTATCGCGTCCTCCTCGGCACTGGATCAGTACATTGTGAACCACCCGGATTATTTTCTCCGTCAGTCACCGGAGAACGCGCTGCTGAATCCGGATAACCTGTATATTCTGCTGAACCATTTCAAGTGTGCCGCGTTCGAGCTTCCTTTCCGTGATGATGAGGATTTCGGCAACGCCCCTTCACCCGGCGAGCTGCTGGAATATCTTTCGGAACAGAATATCCTGCATCACGTGGGCGGCAAGTATCACTGGTCGGCGGAGGATTTCCCGGCGTCGGAAATCTCCCTGCGCTCGGCGACGAGCGAAAACTTTGTGATCATAGACATCACCGATCCGGCGCGTCACCGCGTTATCGGTGAAATGGACCGCTTTACCGCGCCCATGCTGCTCCATGAAAACGCGATCTATATGCATGAGGCGAAACTGTATCAGGTTGAAAAGCTGGACTTTGACGCGTGCAAGGCTTATATCCGGCAGACGGAAGCCGGATACTACACGGACGCGGATCTGAATGTTTCCCTGAGTCTGCTGGATATCGCAGAGGAAAAACCGGTTCCGGGCGGCGGTGTCTGCGCGTTGGGTGAAGTCAAGGTTACCGCGCTGGTCACCATGTTCAAGAAAATCCGTTTCGACACGCATGAAACACTCGGCTTCGGTCCTGTGCGTCTGCCGGAAACGGACATGCATACCACAGCGATGTGGTGGACGCTGCCGGATGAACTCTGCGCTTCATTCACGGGCGACGCGTTGAAAAACGGTATGCTGGGCGTAGCGAATCTGCTGCGTATCGTATGCCCCCTGTATCTGATGTGCGCGCCGCAGGATATCGCGGTGCAGTATCAGGTACGCAGTCCGATTACGGACAAACCGACCGTAATTATCTATGATAACTGTCCCGGCGGCATCGGTCTGTCCGACAAGGCTTTCGGAATGCGTTCACTGCTGTTGGAAAAGGCGCTTCAGATCGTCACGGACTGCACGTGCGAATGCGGTTGCCCGTCCTGTGCCGGGCCGGCGGGTGAAATCGGCACAAACGGCAAACAGGCCGCTATACGGATTCTGCGGGAGCTGACAAAAGATGAACCTGCGAGATAAACTGCGTGCCATAGACGCGTCACCGCCGCGTAAACCCGCGCCGTCGGCTGAAGTACAGCGTACGGATTGCCGCTGTACATCCGAAATCCGCCCCGTGTCCGATTTCCCGGGTTTCGGAGAACTGAACCGTGAAACACTGATGCTGATGCAGCCGGACTGTATCCCGGACTGTTTCGACCCGTACCGGATTCTGTATATGGACACGGAAACAACAGGTCTCGGCGGCTCAGGCAGCGTCGCGTTTCTGGTCGGTGTCGGCCGGATGGGTGAAAACGGCTTTGAAATCCGCCAGTATCTGATGCGTGATTATCCGGAGGAACCGTATCTGCTGGAGCATGTGGCGGAAGATTTCGGGCGGTTTGATCTGCTGTGTACTTTCAACGGACGTTCCTTTGACGTGCCGCTGCTGGAAAGCCGCTTCCGCATGAACCGGATGAACCCGGCCCCGTTGCGTCTTCCCCACCTGGATCTCCTGTATCCGGCGAGAAGGCTCTGGAAGCTGCGTCTCGGGCACTGCACACTCGGAGATCTGGAAGCGCGAGTACTCGGTATTCCGCGTACGGGCGACCTGCCCGGCAGCGAAGTTCCGCAGCGGTATTTCTCCTATTTGAAAACCGGACAGCTGTGCATGCTGGACGATGTGCTGACGCATAACGCGCAGGATATTGCCACACTGTGTGTTCTGCTGTGCCGTATGGCACATTTTTACCGGCATCCGGAGGAACTGTGCCATCAGGAGGACACGTTCTCCATGGGCCGCGCGCTGGAAAAAACGGGGCACCATACGGAAGCGAGACGCTGCTACCGTCTCGCGGAGCACGGGCGTGTCGGCGGCAAGGCATCCGGAGCGCTGGCCAGATCGTGGCGGCGCGCCGGCGAAACGGAGGAAGCCGTAAAGATCTGGCAGCGGATGATCGAAACGCGCAAAGGCGGCGTCACGCCGTATATCGAGCTGGCCAAGTATCACGAGCACCGCACCGGTGACCTTGAAACCGCACTGGATCTTACACGCCGCGCGATGATCCTGCTGTATGAGCCTGCCCTGTACGCAGAAGGTTCTGTACAAGATACGGAAAATGCGTTAAAATACCGTTATGACCGTTTAAAGCGCAAGATTGCGCAAAAGGAGTAATGACGATGGGATTCATGACCGGGTTAAAAGCAAACAAAGCCGTAAAGGCTCAGCGCGACGGCAACACGGAAGAAGCGCTCCGGCTCTATGCCGAAGCGGTTTCCGAAGGGCTGAACGTTCCGCGCTATATTCTCAGTTATGCCGTGCTGCTGCTGCGCAACGGACAGTATGAAGCCTGTAAGGATCTGCTGGTCAAGCATCAGAAAGATCCCGGCATGACCGGTGAAAACAGGACACAGCTGATTGTGGATTACGCCGTGTGCTGTCATAAGCTGGGCGATACGAAAAAGGCCGTTTCCAAGTTGGAAGAGATGCACCGCCACGGTCCTTCGGGTACGATCTATCAGACGCTCGGCTATCTTTACGCCGATCTGTATGATATGAAGAACGCGCCCGCGGATGAAGCCTCCGCGGATGAAGCCGTTCCCGCAGCGACCGATGCGGAAAACGGTTCCGATGAAGTGAAATCGCCCGCCGCGCTGTTCCGTGAAGGAATGGAAAAGGCACTTGCCTTCAACCGGGAAGCCGTTGAGTATGACGATGAAGACAGCATCTGTCTGGACAATCTCGGTCAGGTCTGGTACCGCGTATTCGGCGATAAGGAAAAGGCGAAAGAATACTTTGACAAGGCGATTTCCTTCCGTCCGGGGCAGATTGACACGCTCTGGTTCCTGAGCCGGTACGATCTGGAAGCCGGAAACACCGAAGCCGCCGCGGAAAAACTGGCGCTGGCCGCCGAAGGCCGTTTTTCACCGCTGAATTATGTCACAAAAGAAACTGTGGACGCGGAAATCGCACGTCTGAAAGCGTAACCGGAGGTTTATATCATGTCTGAACAAATTGTCAACGAAGTCACCGATGAGATCACTGGCAAAAAAAAGGAGAAAAAGAAAAAAACCGTGGGACAGGAAATCCTGGAGTGGGTGCTTACCCTTCTGGTCGCGGTCATCGCGGCGCTCGCGATCCGGTCTTTCGTTTTCGAGCCCGTCCGTGTTGACGGTCATTCGATGGACAACACGCTTGCCGACGGCGAAATTATGTTCGTATCCAAGCTGAACTACGGTTCCGTGTGGCTTGACCTGCCCTGGCAGGAGGACGCGGTAAAGGAAGCTCAGCCCCGTCTTTCCTTCTTCGGCAATCCGAACCGTTTTGATATCGTAATCTGCCGGTATCCCGGCCGCGGTGACACCAACTTCGTCAAGCGTGTGATCGGTCTGCCCGGCGATACGGTGGAAGTACGCGAAGGCAAACTGTATGTCAACGGCGTCAAGTATGAAGAGCCGTTCATCAGTGATGAATACAGAACCCGCGGCGCGTCGGACGGAAGCACTTTCGCGCCGAGCCGTGTTCCCGCCAAAGGCGATGTGATTGAGCTCAAAGACGGCGTTGTCACCCTCAACGGTGAAGAATTGCCGGCGGGCATCCGGTATTTCGGCGTGTTCACGCAGAACAGGCGTGTTCAGATCTACAACGGCCAGCTGCTTGTTGAGGATGAAAACGGAGCCGTCAAAGCCATAGCGGAAAACACAACGCTGACCGTCGAAAGCGATGACTATCTGGTGATGGGGGACCACCGTAACAATTCCAATGACAGCCGCAGCCAGGGCGCGATTTCGCGCGATATGATTGTCGGCAAAGTCTGCAGTGTGGTTTTCCCGTTCAACGCGTGGCGTAACGTGCAGGCGCCCGAGGAAGCCCGCGTCGGTGTCGCCGAATAACAAACCCTTAAGAAAAAGCCGCCGGTTCGCTCCGGCGGTTTTTCATTTTCAAGTGCTTTCCCGGTTAATTATTCGCGCATATCAGTCCATTCATCTGCTCCGGTTTCCGCGTTGTCCGCGTTCATCCCGTTTTCCGCGTCCCGTATCATTTCCCCGTATCCGCTCAAAGCGGCAAAAGGTGCGAACTGACCGGCCCGGTCATGTGCCGACATACGCGGTCTGGTCGGTGAACCGCGATAATCCGTATCAATGATATCGTCATACTTACCCGGCATTTTCTCCGTCATGCCTTATGGCCTCCGATCTGAGCGTTCCGTTCACGGGCTGTCGCGCCTTCAGCCAGATTCATGCCCTTGAGAATCGCGTTTTTCCCGTAGCGGTCCTTAATGTCAAGCTGTGCCAGCTGAAGCCGTTTTTCCTTCATCAGCCGCTCATTTTCGCGTTCCCGCTCCTCATCGCGGCGCGCGTAATCCGTAAACATATCCAGTTGCTCCGTGTCCTGTCTGTCAGGCGCGGTTCCCTCCGGCAGCACATTCTCCGCGACCACATACATGCGCCGCGCCAGCAGCGCGGGATCAATGATCCTGTCAAACAGCGCCATCACCGCGTCCGTAATCAGCTTCGTTGATGATGTGTGCCTGTCCAGGCGGATTGTCCCGTGCGCGTCTTTCGGCACTTTCCTGCCGTATCTGTCCGTAATCACCGGTCCCTTGTACGCGGCACGCCGTACAGGATCCGTCATATTCTCAACATCATAACCGACCGTCAGCGTCATCCGGTCCGTTTCCAGCTTCTTCGCCACCAGATCCAGCACCAGCAGGTCTGTCATCTCCCGTACAATCAGTTTCGCGCCTTCCGCGTCATACGGGCTTTGCAGTACCTGCCCCGAGCTGATGCTGTTTGTCTCCGGTCTGTAAGCACGGATATCCGAAATTCTCGTCGGCTCAATGCCCCACGCGTGATCGATCAGCAGCTCCGCGTTCACCCCGAACAGTTGGTAAAGCAGCGCCTCGTTGTGAAAATCATTCGGTCCGCCCAGCGAGCATCGCGCCACATCACCCATGGTATACAGCCCGTGTGCTTCCAGCCGTTCCGCCGTTCCGCGGCCCACACGCCAGAAATCCGTCAGCGGCCGGTGGTCCCACAGCTGTTCCCTGTAGCTTCTTTCATTCAGTTCGGCAATCCGCACCCCGTCGCGGTCCGCGGGCATTTTCTTCGCCATGATATCCATTGCGATCTTACTCAGATAAAGATTGGTTCCGATTCCCGCCGTCGCGGTGATTCCGGTGTCCCTGTGCACATGACGGATCATCTTCATCGCCAGTTCACGCGGCGGCATGTTGTACATTTTCCCGTATCCGGTCACATCCATGAATACTTCATCCACAGAGTACACATGAATATCCTCAGGCGACACATACCCCGCGTAGATACGGAAAATCTGCGTGCTTTTTTCCATATACAGCGCCATCCGCGGCGGCGCGACAATATAATCCAGTTCAAGCGACGGATCCGCATCAAGCTCATCGGCATTCGCGCTTTTTCCGCGGAATACACGGCCGGATGCCCGGCGGAGCCTTTCACGGTTGACTTCCCGTACCCGCTGCACCACTTCAAACAGGCGTGCCCGTCCGGGGATCCCGTATCTTTTCAGCGCCGGTGAAACTGCGAGGCAGATTGTTTTCTCCGTCCGTGCCGGATCCGCGACAACCAGATTCGTTTTCAACGGATCAAGCCCGCGGTCCGCGCATTCCACAGAGGCATAGAAAGATTTCAGATCAATCGCGATGCAGATCATCTTCCATACCTCCCGTCATTTACCTGCTGTCTTCACAATACTCTGTCCGGACCGATTTTTCAAGCATAAATCGAATTCCGTACCGGACACCGCCCTTGTATGAAGGATGCGGATATAGTATACTCATTACCGTGGTTCCGTATCCGGATCCGTCCGGTATCAAGCGTAACGATTGGAACAATAGTATGAAGAAGTCCGATATACATTACCCTCTGCTGTTTCCCGCCGCGGGTCTGCTCACAGTGTTCATCTGCCTGCGTTACGGCAGCGCGCTGACGGAGATCCTTTTCCCCGGCAGCCGCGGTCTGTGGCCCGGTGTGCTGATCCGCCTGCCCGCGCTGATTCTGCTTTGCCTGTTCCTTCACATGCTCACAGGTGCCCGTGTGCCGGCATTCGCCGGGCGGAACGCGGCATCCGTGTGGAAGCATTCGCTGCCGTTACTGCTGATGATGTTTCTGCTGTCATCCGCGGGAGCGGTACAATACATAACAAACGGCGGGTGCGTAACCCCGGACCGGCTCGCGCGCCTTCCGTCCGCGGCGGTTTTCTGTACTCTTGTCGGTCTGACGGAGGAGATTGCTTTCCGCGCGCTCCTGTATGAAGGTTTCCGGTCACAGCTGCGCGATAAAAAACGCGCATACCGTTACAGTGCGGTGCTGACCTTTTTGCTGTTCGGCGCCGCGCATATCATCGGTTTTCTCAGTGCCCCGCTGTCCGGGGATCCGCTCTTTTTCATTGCGCTCCTGCTCCGCTATACGGAAACGGGGCTGTTCGGCTTGATCATGCTTTGCCTGTACGCCGGTTCCGGCAGTACCACCGCCTGTTCAGCGGTTCATGCCGTGTTTGATTTCATTGCGCTTCTGCCGGCCCTGCTCTTCAGCGAAAACGTAAACACCGCCCGTACCCTTCGGCACAATCCGGTTTCCGTCATCCTGCTCGCCGCGGTATGCGCGTTTTTACTGATCCTGCTGCTCAGGCTGCACAGGGTAACAGCTTCTGAAATCCGTACATAAAAGGGATGCCGCACGGCATCCCTTAATCATTACTGTTCGTTGCCTGCAGCAGCCTGCAGCATGCTTCCGTTCTTTTTCAGCCATTTGTTTCCGGTGTCGTAATCCGGACAGATCCCGTACAGTTCCGTGTAGAAAGCCGCGGAATGATCCATGTGCTTCCTGTGGCATATCTCATGCGCGACCACGCTTTCAAGCACATACGCGGGCGCGAGCATCAGCAGACAGTTGAAATTCAGGTTTCCTTTCGAAGAGCAGCTTCCCCAGCGCGTTTTCTGGCAGCGTACAGTAATACGGCCGTATCTGACGCCGAGCTTCTCCGCGTACCTTGCCGCGATCGGCGGAATCACCTTTGCGGCTTTTTCGCCGAGTTCCGCTATCTCCCGCTCCGTCAGGCGGCGCACAGCCGGCTGCTCCGCGCGCTTCTTCTCAGCTTCCGCGCGCGCGCGCAGGATCCATTCATGCCGTTCCTTCAGAACCCGGCTGATCTCGGCCTGAGTCGCCCGTGCCGGCGCTCTCAGTGTTACTTCACCGTGCGCGTCAACCTGCAGTGAAAATGTTTTCCGTGTGCTTCTGATTACCTTTACGGTAAACGCGTCATCCATATTCCGGTCCGTCCGTTACTGATGTCCGTATTTTCCTCCGGGTGCATCCCGGTGCTTTACTTTCTGCGTATCTCCTCAATCAGCTCCAGTACACGCCCGGTACCGTCCGCCGGCGGCGCGTTACGCAGATTCGCGATCAGCGTTTCCCGGTCACGCCATGTGTCATTCACCGCCTGCGCGATCGTTTCCGCGGTCATATTCTCCTGGCTGAGCACCTTACACAGCCCGCGTTTTTCAAGGCTCGCGGCATTCAGAATCTGGTCTCCCCGGCTGGCTCCCTTCGGATAAGGAATCAGCAGCATCGGCCTGCCCAGCGCCTGAAACTCGCACAGCGCGTTGGCACCGGCACGCGACAGAACCATATCCGTACACGCGAACGCGTCCGGCAGATCCGCGTCCAGGAATTCAACCTGCGCGTATCCTTCCCTGCCGTTCAGGGTTTCATCCAGATTGCCTTTACCGCAGATATGCGCGACATCAAAAGTTTTTGTAATTTCAGGCAGCGCTGCTCTCAGCGCCGCGTTCACACTCTGCGCGCCGGATGATCCGCCCATCATCAGCAGTACGGGTTTCTCACCGCTGAAGCCGAAGAAGCGCAGCCCTTTGGCACGGTCCCCGGCAAAAAGCTCCGGGCGCAGCGGTGTTCCTGTCATTTCCGCCTTGCTGCCGAGTGCTTCGGCGCATTCCGGGAACGTGGTCGCGAAGCGCTTTGCGAAAGGCTTGCACAGTTTGTTCGCCAGGCCCGGGGTCAGATCGCTTTCATGGCACAGCACCGGAATTCCGCGCACCCACGCGCCGAAAACAACGGGTACAGCCACAAATCCGCCTTTGCTGAATACCACATCCGGGCGGATCTTTCCCATCAGGTGCGCGGACTGAAAAGCGCCCGCGATTACACGGAACGGATCCGTAAAGTTCTGCCAGGAAAAATACCGGCGGAGTTTACCGGTTTTCACAGCATGATATTCCACACCCTGCATGGAGCGCATCTTCGGTGCCTCCATGCCGTTTTCTGTACCGATATAGTGAATCTCATATCCCGCCTCTAGCAGATGAGGGATCAGCGCGAGATGAGGCGTCACATGACCCATAGTTCCGCCGCCCGTCAGTACGATTCTGCTCATATTGCCGCCTCCGCCCCATGGTCGGGCACATCCCCGACTGATAATGTATACACGGTACCGCCGTCTGAAACGGACAGCAACAGCACAGCCGGCCGGCCGGCCGCCGTCACCGTGTCCTCATCCTCACCGCTGCCGCTGTAAGGTGCGAGCAGTTGTTTCAGCGCGCTGTTCACTTCTTCCGCGGTCGTGTCTGTATACAGCCCATCCGCCTCATACAGCGCTGTCAGAGCCGCGCGCGCGGTGCGGCTCAGTTCGCGCCCGGTATCGGCCGCGTCATCTTCAAGCGTGCATGTGGAAATGATCTCCATCGCCGCGATTACGTTATCCCGTTCTGTATACAGCCTGATAACAGTATGGAAACCGGCCTGCATCTCAAATACACCGTCATCCGCTTCGTTCCATTCCGCGTCCGTCCCGAGGCCGGCACGAAGCGCGTCATCAAAAGCGGCAAAATCCGCGGCAAACGCGCAGCATACCGCCGTGCACAGCAGAACCGTCAACATAAGCGGTAATAAAAATCTCTTCATTTGCCCCTCCCGTTCCGAAGCCTGACATGCTTCATTACAGGTATGGCGCATACTCCCGTCAGCGCGCCGCAGGCCAGACCCACAAGCAGCAGTATGCCCAGATATACCGAAAGATCCGTTCTTGTAACAGCCATCGCCAGAAACGTCTGCGCCGCGTTATGCGCCGCTCCGCCCAGCATACTCACAACAATCACGCTCATCCGTCGCGGGCGGCTCAGCAGGCTCATCACCGCGACGGACACAACACCGCCGGCAAGCGCGTAAAGCATCGCGCTCACGCCGCCGAACAGCAGCCCGCTCAGGGTAACCTTCAGCAGCATCAGCACAAACGCGGTCGGCACATCCAGCATATAGACCGCGAAAAGCAGTATGGTGTTGCTCAGCCCCAGCTTGATGCCCGGCACAGGTACCGGAAGCGGAAACTGGCTTTCAATAAAGCCGAGCACCAGCATAATGGCTGTCAGGATACCGCACAGCGCGATCCTGAAAGTTTTATTTCTGTTCATCCTGAACGTTCTTATCCTTTCTGAGACCGAAACCGACCGTGGCGACAGCGCCGACAATCAGGCTCAGATAGTATGTGAAGAAACGCCAAAGCAACAGTGTCATGAACCGTACATCATCCGGGAATACCTTTGCGAAATAAAGGGCAAACACGCCTTCCTGCGCGCCTGACGCACCCGGCAGAGGCGTATAGCTCGCGCTCGTATACAGCATCACGCCGAGCGCGATCAGCTGCGTCACCGTAGCTCCGCTCAGACCGAAGCCGAAATACAGGCAGACAATCACCATCATCAGCACAATCAGCTGTATACCGCCGATTGCCAGCTGTACGAGCACATCCAGCGGCCTGTGGGCCAGCATCATGATACTGCCGTGATAGGTCTCCAGCGCGTCTTCCCAGCGAACACGTGTCTGATCCGGTTCCTTGCAGATACGCAGCTTTGTGCCGATCTTCAGAATCAGCATCAGCAGAAAATGCACAAGCCTTCTGTTCAGCGCGACCAGAAGCAGGAAACCGACCACAACCGCGTTATAAACATATCCGACAATCAGGATCCACATGCTTGATCCGACATTTTCGGCGATAAACGCGCCGTGTCTGATCCAGCATACGGTACCGATAACCAGCAGCATAAACTGAAAGCTGAACAGCTTAACAAGCAGCGCGGATGTGCTCAGACCGACAGGCACATCGCGCTTATGGAGATAATACACCTGCATCGGCTGTCCGCCTGTCGCGCCGGGCGTGATATTTGAATAATACATCCCGACAATCGCGACAAAAAACGCGTATCGCAATGTTACCGGGCAGCCCTGACGGCGCAGGAAAAAGTGTATTGCCATTGCCTCGCAGCTCAGGTAACCCAGATATGCCGCGAAGCACAGCAGCAGCCAGAATTGCGGAACTGTCTTCAGGGCCTCAAGCGCTTTTCCGAAGTCATTGCCGCTGAAGCCGACAATCAGAACGATTGCGAGCGTACCGAAGATCAGCAGAAAATTAAGGATCCGTTTGGTTTTCGGCTTCATCGTTGCTTCCTTTCCGTTCAAAATCAGTCATCGGTATCAGTATATCACTTATGGTATTTTTCCGCAAACCGGCGGCGTTTATTCGCCCTGGCCGGCTGTATACGGTTTCGCTTCCGGCGAGAACAGCAGCGTTTTTGTTTCCGTTCCCGCGATTCCGTCCGCCGCAAGTCCGTTCTGTTTCTGGAACGCCGTTACCGCGTCCCTTGTACCCGGTCCGTACTGCCCGTCAATTACGCCGGTATAATATCCGAGTACGAACAGCCTGCTCTGCAGATCGGTTACCGCCTGCCCCGTGGAGCCGGTACGCATCACGGGTTCACGCGTCGGCGCGGACGGATCGGGCGTTACCGCCATTACATTGCCGAACGGCGGCAACGGTGTCGGTGTCAGGCTTTTCTCATAGGCAACCTTTTCCGCTGTCCGCACATTGGTGATAAGCACCGGTATCAGAAGCGCCGCGAGCACGATAACGGCAATCATGCCCGCGATTGCCTTCGGGTTCATCTTTGTTTTCATTTTCTCATGAAAAGCAGGCCGAGCGTATTCGGTCCGCAGTGGGTACAGACCGAGCATCCCGCCGTTGTGTCGATCAGTTCACGGAACAGGCCGTATGAGGCAACCTGGTCCATGGCGAAACGGACCATTCCCTCCTCGCAGGGGGAATGTGTTATGAAAGCTCTTGTAAAATCGATTTCTTCCGGGTTTGCCAGCCGGTCTTCGATATAGTGCTTCAGATAATGTTCTGTGGACCCCCTGTATTTTTTGCCGGCATACATCGCGCCTTCGCGTACTTCAATGGACGGGCGGATGTGCAGCAGCTTCGCGCCGGCCGCCTCAAGCGATCCGCAGCGTCCGCCCCGGCGCAGGTAGTCGATATCCTGCACAGTGAACGAGGCGTCTACTTTGTCACGCATATTTTCAAGTGCTTTCGCGATCTCTGCCCCGCTTTCGCCGGCAGACGCCATTCCGGCCGCTTTCATCACCAGCAGTCCGGTTCCCGTTGACAGGTTCGCGCTGTCCACAACATGAACACGGCCGGTTTTTTCAGCCGCCGCGCATGCGCTTCTGAAGCAGGAGGACATGCTGCTGCTGATGCATATATGTACAACCTCGTCATATTCCGTCAGCATTTTTCCGAACAGCGCAGCATATTCAAACTCGTTTACCGCGGCTGTTGTCACAGTCCTTCCGGCTCCGACGGCCGCGAAAATGTCACGAGGGGTCACATCCACACTGTCATGGAGTACCTTTTCACCGATAATCACCGACAACGGCGCGCAAGTCACGTTCAGATTTCTGTACAGTTCAGGGCTGAGATCACACGTGCTGTCCGCTGATATTCCTACGCGCATTACATATCTCCTTTTCCATATGCAGCAGGATATCCGTAAACGGATGCGGGGTTTCCCGCATCCGTACGCCGCAGTTGAACCGCCGTTTACCGGCCGATTTTCTGCAGATGCCAGATCTTTTCATTGTACTCTTCGATCGTGCGGTCTGATGAGAAGATGCCGCTCATGGCGGTATTCGTCACAGCCATCTTCAGCCACTTGTCCCGGTTCTCATAGTCGTTGTTCAGCCTGCGCTGCGCCATGGAGTAGGATCCGAAGTCCTTGAGTACAAAGTAGTTGTCACCCATGCTGCCCCATTCGCCCATCAGCAGGCTGTGATACAGATCCTGCAGCACAGCACCGTTGGTCGGGAACAGCGTTCCGTCAATCATCTGGGTCATGGCCTTACGCAGTTCCTGGTTCGTTTCGAAGATGTTCATGGGGTTGTAGCTGTGTTCGCGGTACATGTCGCGCACAGTATCGCTGCGCATACCGAAAATATAAATATTATCCATGCCGACCTGTTCACTGATCTCGACATTGGCTCCGTCCATGGTTCCGATCGTCACAGCGCCGTTCATCATGAACTTCATATTGCCGGTTCCGCTCGCTTCCTTACTGGCGGTACTCAGCTGTTCGGATACCTCAGCCGCGGGGATCAGGATCTCGGCGGAAGATACATCATAGTTCTCCAGGAACACGACCTTCAGCATGGTCCTTGCTCTGGGGTGTTTATCAATCAGTTCGCTGATTGCGCAGATGAAGCGGATAATCTGCTTCGCGCGGTAATATCCGGGGCTCGCCTTGGCGCCGAAGAAGAACACCTTCGGCTGCATGGTAAAATTCGGATCATCCGCGATCCGGTTATACAGCACCAGAATATGCAGCGCGTTGAGCATCTGCCGCTTATACTCGTGCAGCCGTTTTGCCTGTACATCAAACATAAAGGACGGATCCACATCAATGCCCTGCCGCTCATGAAGCATCGCTGCCAGCCGTTCCTTGTTCTGCAGTTTCACTTTCGCGAAAGCTTCACGGAACGCGGCGTCATCCGCGTACGGACGCAGTTCGCTCAGCAGGGTCGGCTCCTTGATCCATTTATCGCCGATCGTGTCGCGGATCAGGCCTGTCAGGCCGGGGTTGCAGCTGAGCAGCCAGCGGCGGTGCGTGATACCGTTGGTAATAGCGGAGAATTTTTCCGGCATCACCAGATTATAATCATAGAAAGTTTCTTCCTTCAGAATCTCACCGTGCAGGCGGCTCACACCGTTGACAGAATAGCTCATCGCAATGCACATATTGGCCATATGTACGTTGTCATAGCTCACAATCGCCATCCGGGCAATGCGGTCCCAGTCACCGGGGAACTGATTCCACAGCCGGTCACACAGGCGGCGGTTCAGTTCGTTGATGATCTGCCATACGCGGGGCAGCAGCTGCTGCACCATGCTGACCGGCCATTTTTCAAGTGCTTCCGCCATAATGGTATGGTTTGTGTAAGCGATGGTGCGCCGTACAATCTGCGCGGCCTCATCCCATTCCATGCCCTCCTGATCGATCAGCAGGCGCATCAGTTCCGGCACAGCCATGCCGGGATGGGTATCATTAATGTGGATAACCACCTTATCCGGCAGCTTCCGCAGATCGTTGCCGTACATCTTCTTGAAATCTTTCAGAATGTACTGCAACGTCGCGCTGGTAAAGAAATAGTGCTGTTTCAGCCGCAGCATCTTGCCTTCGTAGTGCTTGTCTTCCGGATACAGCACCTTCGAAATGGCTTCGGCCAGTTCAATTTCCTCACTCGCCTGCACATACTTGCCTTCACCGAAGGACCCGAGGTCCAGTTTCTTCGGGCTCCGCGCGGACCACATGCGCAGCGGGTTCACATTCGTTGTATCATAGCCTACGATCGGCATATCGTACGGAACGGCTTCCACAGTATAGTAATCACGGGTGATATACTGCTGACGGCCGTTCACGGTCATTTCTTCCACATGACCGCCGAAATGGACTTCACATACATCCTCCATGACAGCTGTTTCCCAGGCATTGCCGTTATCCAGCCAGCTGTCCGGCAGTTCAACCTGCTGTCCGTCCACAATCTTCTGACGGAACAGGCCGTACTCATACCGGATCGTGCACCCCATAGCGGGCAGATCAAGGCTGCTCAGGCTGTCCAGGAAACACGCGGCCAGCCTTCCCAGACCGCCGTTTCCGAGGCCGGGTTCCGGCTCCTCCTTCAGCACGTCTCTGATGTCGATGCCCAGTTCGGCCAGCGCTTCCGTATATTCTTTCGTTGAAACAAGATTCAGCATATTGCAGTACATGCTGCGGCCCATCAGGTATTCCACGGAAAGGTAGTACAGCCTCTTCTGCCTGCTCTTTTTGCGTTCTTCACGGGCCACCATGTATTTCTGCATGATCTGGTCACGCACGGTGGAAGCCACGGCACGGTAGATCTGCTGAGGGGTCGCCTCTTCGATTGTCAGACCGTTATAGCGCTGCACCTTACCGATAATTGTGTTTTTGATGGATTCCTTGTCAAAACTCGTTGCGGGCATTGGTTTCTCTCCTCTTCTCTGACGCAAGGATTCTTGGGGATAATTGACTCTCTATTATACCTTATATATGATTTATTGACAATCGGGGCGTTCAGGTGACCGAATGACCGGAATAAACATCCCTGATCGCCTGACAGTCTTTTTCGATCTGCCCGCGCAACTGTTCCGTGTTTTCGAAGCGGATCTCGTCACGCAGCTTTTCGGTCAGGATCAGGCGGACATTTTTCCCGTACAGATCAATGCTGTATCCCGGTATATGTGTCTCCACTGTTTCCGCACCGGACGGAACGGTCGGCTGCAGACCGATGTTTGTCAGCGCGCTGTATGCTTTTCCGTCCGCGAACAAAATACCGCTGTAAACACCGCGTCCCGGTTTCAGAACCGACGGGTCCGTCTGAATATTGGCGGTCGGGAAACCGATCGTGCGGCCGATCCCCTTTCCTTTCACCACGGTACCCGTCAGCTCATAAGGATGGCCGAGCAGTTTCGCCGCCCCCGCAACGCGCCCGGATTTCACAAGTTCCCGGATTCTTGTGGAGGAAACCGGTTCGCCGTCTGATATCACCGGCGGCACCACCTTCACGTCGAACCCGTGTTCCGCGCCGTATCGCCGAAGCAGTTCCGTGTCGCCGCGGCCCATACGGCCGAAGGTATAGTTATATCCCGCAACCACACACCCGGGAGCGAAATCGCGTCTGAGCCGTTCAAGGAAAGCGGCGGGTTCTGTTTCCGCGAAACGCGCGTCAAACCGCATCAGCACGGTTTCATCGGCTCCGTTGTCATTGAACGCGCGCAGCTTCTGCATCAGCGTCATCAGCATACCGACACGGCATTCGGGGTGCAGTACCTCCATCGGATGCCGCGCGAATGTACAGACTGTCAGCGGCCGTCCGGCACGGGCAGCCTCCTCAAACAGCGCGCGATGGCCGATATGCACACCGTCAAACATGCCCAGCACAATCGTTCCGCCGGTTGTTCGCGGCTCTTCCCAGCTGATTCTCATCATGTTTCCTCCGGCGCGATCTGCGCGCGCCATACAAGATGTCCGCCGTCACGTACTGCGATTCCCCAGAATTCACCGTTCAGATATACTCTCGTATTCATACCGTCCGGCAGTGTCTCCGCCTGCTCCGCGGTTAACGGAAGCTTCGCGCCGGCCGCGATCAGCCTGCGCGCGTTTTCAGTATAAACGGCCTTCGCCATGTGGCCCAGAGGCATGTCCGGCGGCAGCAGACGCGCGGCCAGTTCTCCGCGTTTCTGCAGCGCTTCCGCTTCTTCAAGGGTCATGGCGGTGTCAATTGTGAAAGCACCGCTTACGGTCCGGAGCAAAAAGCGCATATGTGCCGGGCATCCGCAGAGTCTGCCGAGGTCATCGCAGATGGAGCGAATGTAGGTTCCCCTGCCGCAGCGCACCGTCATCAGGACACCGTGATCCGGCATTTCACCGCGCGGCACAATGCTTTCCACATGCACGATACGCTCGGGCACTTCCGCGGTTTCACCTTTCCGTGCCAGCTCGTACATGGGTTTTCCGTCCTTCTTGATCGCACTGAACATACCGGGGCGCTGAACAATATCCCCTTCCAGGCGTTTCAGCATCAGAACGACATCGTCATACGCGGGATAATGATCTCCCCGCGACGTCACATGACCGGTCGCGTCCTGCGTGTCTGTGGAAACGCCGAAAGCCGCCTCCGCGACGTATTCTTTTTCTTTGTCCACCAGGAAATCAAAAAGCCGCGCGGCCTTTCCGATCATAATCGGCAGCACGCCCGCGGCTTCCGGGTCCAGCGTGCCGGCATGTCCCACACGCTTTTCCCCCGTCAGGCGTCTGACTCTTGCCACAACAGCGGCCGAAGTTATTCCCGGCGGTTTCAGGATATTCAGAAATCCGTTCATTGTTCTTTTCCGTTCAGCCGTTCCGCCATCGCCTGCGCGACACGCCCGGCAATATCTTCCAGTTCACCGGCGACCGTGATCCCGGCCGCCTCTTTGTGTCCGCCTCCGCCGAAAGCGGTCGCGATTTCCGCCACACTGTACGGTTGCACCGCGCGAAGGCTGCACTTGATGATACCGTTTCCGTCTTCTCTCGCCAGCAGCGCCATATCCGTTCCCACGGTATCCAGCGCGAAGTTCACCACTGTATCGGCATGCTCACTCTTCGCGCCGCACGCGTCAAAATCCGCGCGTGTCAGTGTCATAACACCGATCCGGCCGGAGCATTCGTACCTGAGGTTCTCGATGGCGCGGCAGATCAGCAGCAGCTGTTCCCTGCTCCGTTCACGGAAGAGCCGGCGGTTCAGTTCAGGCAGCGGAAAACCCGTATCCATCAGCCGCGTCATAACCGCGAATGCTTCGCTGTTTGTGCACGGAAACGCGAAATTGCCCGTATCCGTACTGATACCGGTATAAAGGCAGACAGCCATATCCCGGTCCGGTGATATACCGAGCACATCCAGCTGCTCAGCGATCATGACACAGGTTGCCGCGGCGTTTCCGTCCACGCTGTTTACTTCGGCATACATCGGGTTTGTCGAATGGTGATCAATCTGCACGGTACGGTCACAGTATTCTGTCAGCCATTCACAGCCCATACGCGCCTTGTCACTGACATCCGTACAGAGCAGCAGATCATAGCGGCGTCCGTTTGGCGCTGTATCATGCATCACACTGCCCGCGCCCGGCAGAAAGGCAAGATTATCCGGCACCTTATCCTTGTTATACACATCCACGGTTTTGCCCATGCGCTCCATTGCGAGCTTCATGCACAGTCCGCTCCCGAGTGTATCTCCGTCAGGGTTCACATGGGTGCATACGGCAACCGTCTTTGCCGCGCGGATAGCTTCCGCGATCCGGGCACATTCACGCTTCTGTTCCGTCATCCGTGCTCATTTCCTCCGTCCTGCGGGCGTCTGCCAGTACCTTCGCGATATGGACACCGTAAGCGATATTCTTGTCATTCACAAAAATCAGTTCCGGCGTGTACCGGATGATCATGCGTTTTCCGAGTGAGCGGCGGATATAGCCTTTCGCGCTTTTGAGCGCTTCCAGCAGCCCGTCGCGCAGGTCATCCTCCAGTACACTCACATAGATCTTCGCGTAACGAAGATCACCGGTAACCTCGGCGCGGGTGACTGAAAACGTTCCGCAGATCCGCGGGTCACCCAGTTCGCCGCGGATGATCGCGTCCACCTCACGGCGAACCTCCTCGGAAATCCGGTCGATTCTTTGATAACTCATATCAGCGCGGAATCTCCTCCATGATGTAGCATTCCACAATGTCGCCTTCCTTGATGTCGTTATGGCCTTCAAGGCTCATACCGCATTCAT
>JAKSQH010000059.1 GCA_024404245.1 Clostridia bacterium | reverse complement strand
CGCTCATGGGGTTGCCTCCTTTTTGGCGCGCGGAGCGCGCCGGGTGTCAGGTGTCAGGTGTCGGGTGTGTGGTGTGATTCAGCGAAGGATGACGCTGGTCTGACCGGGGACGGTGAGGACTGTGCCGGTCAGCTCCGCTTCGCCGGCACCGACGGAATCAGTCAGCACACGGCAGGGGAGATCCTCAATTTCGCTCAGGTCAACGGTCATATCACGCTGCGTGGTGTTGTGCAGCACCGCGACCGCGGAGCCGTTCAGCGTCGCCGTGAAGCCGCCCAGCTTGGTGCCGCTCAGCTTCAGGGCGTGATACTCGCCGGAGGCGATTTCCGGATTCGCCTTTCTGAGCATCAGCAGCTTCTTGTAATGCGTATAGATGCTGCTGTCCTTCGCGATCAGATCAGACACGGCGTAAGGCGTCTGCTTGGAAGCGTCATACGTTGTGCCGACGGGATCCTTTACGGTATCCCCGTCGCCCCAGAGCATGGCAAGGCGGCGGTTCGCGTCCGTATTCGCGCCGCCCCTGGAACCGCGAAGACCGATTTCTTCACCGTAATAGATGAAAGGCGTACCGGGGGAAAGCAGATACAGCGTGGCGGCCGTTTTCATATTTCCGGAGGCGACCGTGAGATAACCGGCGGCGCGGTCCGTATCATGATTGGCGATAAAGAACACATTGGCGGCGTCCGCCCGGAGCGCCTTCAGGGAGGAGATACAGCTTTCCGTATAGGCGGTGAAACGGTTGACATCCCCTTTGTTCGCCGTTTCCGCGATGATTCCGGACGCCTGGGAGGCGGTGAAGTTGAAGCAGTTCATGATGCCGGCGTATTTCATGATGACGCCGTCGCCGTCCCACACTTCGGCCACAGTGAATACATCCGGCTTCACCTTTTTCAGTTCACCGGTGTACCATGCCCAGAAGTCGGCCGACTTCGCGTTATCACCGTAATAGATATACTTGGCGGCGTCAAAGCGGAAACCGTCCACACCCTTGTCCAGCCAGAACCGGGCGACATCCAGCATCATTGTACGCACTTCGGGGTTATCGTAATTCAGCTCCGGCATATCATCCGAAAAATTGGATTCATACATGATGCCCGCGGCGGGGGAACGGGTGAAATGACGCCCCGCCGGCACTTTGCCCGCGGAAGCGTCGATCCAGGTGAACAGATCATAGTATTTATTTGCCGGGTTATGGCAGATGTGCGCGTTGATGAAGTTCCGGAAAAGGCTGCCGCGGCTGCTCATATGATTGACCGGAAGATCCAGAATCACCCTGATACCGCGCTCATGGCACAGCGTGACCAGCTCCTCAAGGTCATCATTGGTGCCGAAGGCCGGGTCCACGGTATAGTAATCCGTCACATCATACTTATGATAGGAAGGAGAGGCGAACACAGGCGTGAGCCAGATGCCCTCCACGCCGAGGCTTTTGCCGGAAAGCGGGTCGCCGTCGTTGAGATAATCCAGGCGTGAAATGATGCCGCGGATATCACCGGTACCGTCCCCGTCCGAATCCGAAAAGGAACCGACAAAGATCTCATAAAACACGGGATTGTCGCGCTGAGCATCATCCATGCGGGAGAAGTCAACATCATTGATGATATATTCCTCAGCGACGCAGGCGCACGCGGTGCTGAGAATGAGAACAGCGGTGAGCAGCAGGGAAATCAGCTTTGCTTTCATGGTATTTTCCTCTTTCGGTATGCGTTCAGACCCATGATAGCCACGGCATATCCGCTTGTCAAGAGAACGAAAGGATGCTATATTATTCTTATCATGGATTAACAAAAACAGATAAGCGAACGGAGAATACAGACGGATGAACGAATTTTACAGTAAATCCGCGGCTGAACGCCAGAGCCGCAGGGCGCGGCTGAGCAGGCTGGTGGCTTACGCGGCCGCGGGCGTCGCGCTGGCCGTGTGCGTGGCGATGTGCTTCTTTGTGAACACGGAAAACGCGGGGCGGCTGCTGATTGCCGTGATTACGGTATCCGTGCTCGGCGGCTGGGCCGTGATTCTGCTGACGGGCCTTGTGAGCCGGCCGGCGCGCGCGCAGGCGTCACACGCGGAAGGTATCCTAGGCGGTACTGAAACAGTGCATGAAGGCGTGCTTACCGGTATCGGAGAACCGTTTCATATCCCGAAAAGCATTGACACGGTGAAGGTCAGGGTCAATGAAAACGGCGCGGACACCGTGTATGACCTGAACACGGTATTCCTGCCGGAAATGCCGGCGCCGGGAACAAGGATCAGGTTCCGGGAAACGCGCAGATTCATCACTGCCGCGGAGGTGACCGGCAATGAGTAAAGGGAAACGGTTTGCCGGGCTGATTCCGATGCTGCTTGTGTGGGCGGTGATTTCCGTATTCCTGTGGGGATTCGTTTTTCTGCAGCTGACGGACACGGACGCGGAGCACAAGATTGTGATCTTCGCTGATTGCACGGTGAATGACCGGCACGCCCTGGCGGTGGAGCTGGAAAAGGCGATGCCGGAGGAGATACGGACGGTGCAGGCGCGGCCGTTCACCTACGCGATGATGGGCGGCTCCGGCCTCGACACGGCGGATATCTATCTGGTGCCGGAAAAGGACATTGAGCAGTACAGCACGTGGTTCGCCCCGCTGCCGGACGGATGGCACGGCGACCGGGACAGACGCGAAACAGCCGGCGGCGCGGCTGCGGGACTGCGGATTGAGCCCGCTGAGACAGGGCCGGACGCGCGGTACATCGCGTGGACGGATGAAAACGGTGAAACGGACGCGTATTACCTGTTTTTCGGCGCTTCGTCCGTGCACACGGGAAGTGCTGACAGCGCCGCGGTAACGGCGGCGGAACGCCTGATTGAATTGATTGAAAACCGGGAGGGAGAATAACAATGTACAGATTTCTGCTGGTTCTGCTGGCTGCCGCGCTGCTGCTGCCGGTATGCGGCGCGGGCGCCGAAGACGTGACAAGCGACACGCTGTATGTGAAGAAGGTGGAAAACCTGCCGGAGGACTTTATCTTCGGCATGGACGCTTCCGCGGTGATCGCCGAGGAAAACAGCGGCGTGAAATACTATGACTTTGACGGCAATGAGCGTGATGTGTTCGCCGTGCTGGCGGAAAACGGAATCACGCACATCCGTGTGCGCATATGGAATGACCCCTATGACGCGGAAGGACGCGGATACGGCGGCGGCAACTGCGATATCGCAAACGCGGTGGCCATCGGCAAACGCGCGACGCAATACGGCATGAAGCTGATATGCGACTTCCATTATTCCGACTTCTGGGCCGATCCTTCCAAACAGATGGTGCCGAAAGCCTGGAAGGATATCACCGATATCAAGGAAAAGGCCGAAGCGGCCTATCAGTATACCCGTGACTGCCTTTTGCAGCTGAAGGACGCCGGTGTTGAAGTGGGCATTGTGCAGGCGGGCAATGAAACCAACAACAGGCTGTGCGGCGAAAAGACCTGGTTCAACATCCAGTACATTATGCAGGCCGGCGCGAAGGCGACGCGCGAGGTGTATCCGGAGGCGCTGGTGGCGCTGCATTTCGCGAACCCCGAGAAGGGCGCTTACGCCACCTACGCGAAGAAGATGGACTATTACAATGTGGATTATGATATTTTCGCTTCATCTTATTATCCTTACTGGCACGGCTCGCTGGAGAACCTGGCGAAGGTGCTGACCGAAATCGCGGAGACCTACGGCAAAAAAGTGATGGTGATGGAAACCAGCTACGCCTACACCGGTGAGGATACGGACTTCAGCGCGAACACCGTCAGCGACGGCGGCGCGATTATCAAGGATTATCCGTTTACCGTGCAGGGGCAGGCCAACAACATAAGGGCGATTACGGACACGCTTGTGAACCGGACGAAGAACGGGATCGGCGTTGTGTACTGGGAAGGCACATGGATCACCGTGGGTACGGAATCATGGGAAGCGAACCGTGAGAAATGGGAAACGTACGGCTCCGGCTGGGCAAGCAGCTACGCGGCGGGATATGACCCGAACGACGCGGGCAAATATTACGGCGGATGCGCGGTGGACAACCAGGCGCTGTTTGACGCCGCCGGAAAGCCGCTGGAAAGCCTGAAAGTGTTCGCGTTGATGCGTGGCGGGAATGAAACGGCGCCTGTGCCGGACGCGATTGAGGATGTGACGGTGATCGTTGACCTGAACGCGCCGGTTACCCTGCCGGAAACCGTGAACGCCGTGATGACGGACGACAGCAAACAGGCTGTGCCGGTGACCTGGGATATGGATGACGCGCTGGAGGAAAAAATGCATACATCCGGCCCGGCCGCCTATGATATCACCGGGAACGCGGGCGGCATGACAGCGCACTGCTTTGTAAGCATGGTGGAGTACAATTACCTGACCAACTACTCCTTTGAGGAGGGGGATAACGGCTGGGTGTTCACCGAGCTGAAAAAGGGCGATGAGCTGTATGTGGAGGATAAGAAAACCGACTCGCTGACCGGCACAAAGCACGCGCACTTCTGGTCCTCCGGGAAGGACCGGGTTGAGTTTACCCTGGAGCAGACCGTGACGGACCTGCCGGAAGGAAAGTATAAATTCACCGTATCCATTATGGGCGGTGACTGCGATGAAACGGACATATACGCCTATGTGAAGATCAACGGCGAGATTGCCGGAAAGGTACCGATGAGCATCACAAGCTACGGCAACTGGGATACGGAAACCGTGCCCGCCTTTGAAACAAAAGCGGGGGATACCGTGACCGTGGGTGTGTATGTGAAATGCAAGGGCACCGGCAACGGCGCGTGGGGCAAGATTGATGACGCGCTGCTGAACAGCGTGAAGTGACACGGGATCCGGAAATCAAAGAATACCTAAATCGGTCATTGACAAACCGTACTGTACATCCTATAATAGGAAAGGTCACTTTCGGAAACGTTTCCATAAATTTTTTCAACGGTATTCCGGGGCGTTTCGCCTCTGAATCAATAACAAAGGAGGTTATCCCAGTATGAAGAAAGTCCTTGCACTTATCCTGGCCGTCATGATGGTGTTCTCTGTGTGCGCCTTCGCGTCCGCCGAGGAAACCTACGAATTCGACATCACCGTATGGGTTGCCGAAGAAATCAAAGATCTGACCATGAAGCAGATCGAAGACTTCAACGCCAACAATGAATTTGGCATCAAGTTCAATGCCACCGTTGAGCCCGTGTCCGAATCCGAAGCCGCGACCAACATGATCGTGGACGTCGAAGCCGGCGGCGACATCTTCTGCTTCGCGCAGGATCAGTTCGCCCGTCTGGTGCAGGCCGGCGCTCTGGCCAAGCTGAGCCCCGAAGCCGCTGAAGCTGCCGGTGCCGCCAACACCGCCGGTGTTGTTGCCGCCGCCACTTCCGGTGACGCCATGTACGCTTTCCCGCTGACCGCTGACAACGGCTACTTCATGTACTATGACAAGACCGTTGTTCCGGAAGAGCACATTGACAGCATGGAAGACATCATTGCCGACTGCGAAGCCGCCGGTAAGTTCTTCTCCTTCGAGATGGAATCCAGCGCCTGGTATCTGGCCTCCTTCTTCTTCGCCACCGGCTGCGAATCCGAGTGGACCACCGATGAAGACGGCGAGTTCATCAGCGTGAATGATACCTTCAACAGCCCCAACGGTCTGATCGCCGTGAAGGGAATGAAGAAGCTGGTTGACTCCGTGAGCCACAACTCCTCTTCCGCCGGTTCCGCCTTCGCCTCCGGCAGTGCCGTGGTTGTGACCGGTACCTGGGATTACAACACCGTGCTGGATATCCTGGGCGACAACATGGGCGTTGCCGATCTGCCCTGCTTCACCGTGGACGGTGTTCAGTATCATCTGGGCTCCTACAACGGCTGCAAGCTGATGGGTATCAAACCCCAGGTTGATGAAGACAAGGCTGCCGCACTGGAACTGCTGGGCGAATACCTGACCGGTGAACAGTGCCAGCTGGAACGCTTCGAAGAGCGCTCCTGGGGCCCCGCCAACCTGGCTGCTCAGGGCAGCGAAGCCGTGCAGGCCAACCCCGGCCTGGTGGCTCTGAACGCTCAGGCTCCCTATTCCATTCCTCAGGGTCAGATCCACGGCTCCTGGTGGGATATCGCCAAGGTTATCGGCGATGACGTGAAGGCTGCTGAAGACGAAGCCGGCCTGCAGACCGCGCTGGACAACTACACCGCCAAGATCGCCGCGCTGTTCACCATGACCAGCGATGAGAAGAACGCCTGGACCGTTATCGGCACCTGCAACCTGACCGACGGATTCTTCTACACCGACTACAACAACGAAACCCGCTCCAACTGGACCGATGATATCCCCATGGTTGAGGAAGACGGCATCTGGAAGACCACCCAGGCTTACGAAATGGAAATCGGCGTTGAGTTCAAAGTACGTCAGGGCCGCAGCTGGGACAACGCTTTCCCGGCCGATAACTTCAAGGTTGAAGAAGCCGGCACCTACTTTATCACGCTTGATCCGGCTACCGGTGCTGTTGAACTGGTTGCCGAATAATTACTGAAATCCGCGTTGTAAGCGGCTGAAAACCAGATCGGCCGGAGTCGGGGAGACCCGGCTCCGGCTGATTGTTTAAAGAGGGGCGGGCATCATGAAACAATATACGGATCTTGAGTATCTGCGGCTGAACCGCCTGCAGCGCCTGGGGTACAGGCTGGCGAGCGGCTTTCGCGCCATACCGAAGAAGCTGGCTTCGTTCTTCGCGGGAATCGGCAGGGGAATCGGCAAGGCCGGACGCGCCGCAGCGAACGAATTCAGCGATATCTTTACCACATTTATCAACGGCGATTTCAAAACAAAGATGTCCTACCTTGTGATGGGCTTCGGCAACATCGCGAGAGGGCAGGTTCTTCGCGGCCTGCTGTTTTTGCTTTTCGAGATCGTGTTTATCGGCTACATGGTGCTTGCGGGCGGATACTGGATCGGCATGCTTCCGTCACTGGGCTTCCAGGGACGCGAGGAGGTTATGAGCAAGGGCAAATTCGGCCGCTCCGTAACCACCTATGTTTATCATGACGATTCCTTCAAGATTCTGCTTTACGGAGTACTGACCATCTTCTTTATCATCGCGTTTATCTACACCTGGCGCCTGAATATCAAACAGAACCAGATCGCGGAAAAAATACTGAAAAGCGGCAAGAGGCTGAAGAGCGGCAGGGACGACCTTCGCTCCCTGGTGGATGACCAGTTCCACAAAACGCTGCTCGCGCTGCCGCTGACCGGCATTGTGGTTTTTACCGTGCTGCCGATTATCTTTATGATCCTGGTCGCGTTTACCAACTACAGCGGCGCGAATGACGGCCGCGTCAACCTGTTCCATTGGATGGGGCTGGACAACTTCAACGCCATGCTGAACTGGAGCAGCGGCGCCACAAGCTACGCGGCCACCTTCGGCGAGGTGCTCGCGTGGACGCTGATATGGGCGTTTTTCGCGACATTCACGAACTATTTCCTCGGCATGCTGGTGGCCATGGCCATCAATAAAAAGGGTATCAAATTCAAAAAGGGATGGCGCACGATTCTGGTGCTGACCATCGCCATACCGCAGTTTATCTCGCTGCTGTATGTATCCAAGATGTTCGCCAAGGACGGACTGATCAACCTGACGCTGATGGATCTCGGCATCATTGATATGGAACATCTGCTCCCGTTCTGGGAGGATCCGACCTGGGCGAGAATTACGGTGATCCTGATCAATATCTGGATCGGTATACCGTATCTGATGCTGATAACAACAGGCATACTGATGAATATACCGGCTGACCTGTATGAATCCGCCCGGATTGACGGCGCCAACGCGTGGCAGCAGTATTCAAAGATCACGCTGCCGTATATGCTGTTTGTCACCGGGCCGTATCTGCTGACCAGCTTCACGGGCAACATGAACAACTTCAACGTCATCTACCTGCTGACCGGCGGCGCGCCGACCAACTACAAGAGCACCGCTCCGGGTACCGTGGGTTATACCGATCTGCTGATTACATGGCTGTTCAAAATCACCCAGGGCGCGGAAGCGAAGTATTATCTGGCTTCCGTTGTCGGTATCCTGGTTTTCGTGGTGGTTGCCGTGATCAGCCTGATTGTTTACAACCTGCTGCCGTCCATCAAGAATGAGGAGGATTTCCAGTAATGAGTGAGAAGAGCATTACGGCTTCCAGACGGCATATGGGGCTGAAGGCTGCGAGCAGAGTCAGCAATACGCTGATTCACATCCTGCTTACAGTGATTTCCGTGATCTGGCTGATTCCGTTCGTATTTATTCTGCTGCAGTCCTTCCGTGTGGAAAGTACATGGCAGGTCGGCTATGTGGTGCCGAAAACATGGGGCTTTGCCAATTATATCAACCTGTTTGACAGCGATTTTCCGCGCTGGTACATGAACACATTTATCGTTGCCGTGGTGACCGCCGTGCTGCAGACGGTCATCGTGCTGTGCATGAGCTACACGCTGAGCCGTTTCCGCTTTAAAGGACGCAAGCTGCTGATGCGGTTCATGATGATCCTGGGCATGTTCCCCGGAATGCTGACAATGATTATCCTGTACCGCGTGCTGAGCGATCTCGGCATGACACAGGCGAATGCCGTGCCGGGCCTGATTCTGGTGTATATCGCGAGCTCCGGTATGGGCTATTACGTAAGCAAGGGCTTCTTTGACACGATTCCGAAATCACTTGACGAGGCCGCGCGCGTTGACGGCGCCACGCGCTTCCAGGTGCTGAAGAAAATCATCCTGCCGCTGAGCAAACCCATTGTCATTTATACGATTCTGACCGCGTTCATGGCACCGTGGGGCGACTATGTGTTCGCCCAGTATGTGTCCATGGGTACATCCGCGGGCAAGAACGTGGCTGTGGGTATGTACGGCTGGCTCAACAAGGACCAGATCGCCAGCCGCTATACCATGTTCTGCGCGGGCGGCGTGCTTGTGGCCCTGCCGGTAACGATCCTGTTCATGTGCCTGCAGAAGTACTATGTTGAGGGCGTGACGGGCGGAGCCGTGAAGGGCTGACGAAAACAACGGATGAAGTGAAAGGAGATAAAGCATATGGCAAGCGTCAAACTGACGGGCATCAAGAAGATATATGACAACAAAGTTGTGGCTGTGCATGACTTTGACCTTGAGATTAAGGACAAGGAATTCGTCGTTTTTGTAGGTCCTTCCGGCTGCGGAAAATCCACCACGCTGAGAATGATCGCCGGACTTGAGGAGATCAGCGAAGGCACGCTGGAAATTGACGGCGTGGTTGTGAACGACCTGCAGCCGAAGGACCGCGATATCGCGATGGTTTTCCAGAATTACGCGCTGTATCCGCATATGACGGTGTATGACAACATCGCGTTTTCACTGCGCCTGCAGAAACGCCCGGAGGAAGAGATTTACCGGAAGGTGACAAACGCGGCGGAGATCCTCGGCATTACCGAGTATCTGATGCGTAAGCCCCGTGCCCTTTCCGGCGGACAGCGGCAGCGTGTGGCCATCGGCCGCGCCATCGTGCGCAACGCGAAAGTGTTCCTGATGGATGAACCGCTGAGCAACCTGGACGCCAAGCTGCGCAACCAGATGCGCGCGGAGATTATTCTGCTGCGGCAGCGCATTGACACGACCTTCGTGTATGTGACGCATGACCAGACGGAAGCCATGACGCTCGGCGACCGCATCGTAATCATGAAGGACGGGTTTATCCAGCAGGTGGGCACGCCGCAGGAAGTATTTGAAATGCCGCGCAATATCTTTGTGGCGGGCTTTATCGGCAGCCCGCAGATGAACTTCTTTGAAGGCGAGCTGCGGAGTGACGCGAACGGATATAACGTGTCGGTACTCGGAAAGCGGATCGCGCTGGATGAGCAAAAATGCGAACTGCTGCGCAGGAACGGCGTGGCCGGCCTGAAAAAGGTGACTGTGGGCATCCGCCCGGAACATCTGGAGGTTGACTTCGAAAACGGTGATTCCTCCGTGCGCGGCAAGGTGCGCGTGAATGAAATGATGGGCAGCGAGCTGCATCTGCATGTTTCCGCGCAGGGGAATGACAACATCGTGATCCGTACACCCACGGTGGACCTTTCCGCGGAACACAGAAGCTCACTCGCCAACGGATGTGATATCAGTTTCAGCTTCCGCAGCAAGGTCATCCAGCTGTTTGACCCCGAGACGGAGGAAAGCCTGCTGTACCGCTGATGCCAAACAAAAATAGCCGCAAAATAATGAAAAATATGCCTTGCAATTTCACCTTCAAAGTGTTATCATAGTCAAGCTTGATGTGTAACACTCCAGGAGGAGGTGGATTTCCATGGGTAAGTTTTGTGAAATTTGCGAAAAGGGCACGATGAACGGTAATAACGTGAGTCACTCCAACCGCAAGAGCCATCGTATCTGGGCGCCCAATGTGCAGAGCGTTCGCGTGATGGTGAACGGCGCGGCCAAGAGGATGAACGTGTGCACCCGTTGCCTGCGCAGCGGCAATGTGCAGCGCGCTCTGCCCAAGATGCATGAAGAGGCGTAAGCCGGAAACACGGAAATCACCCGTCTGTTGTGCGACAGACGGGTTTTTCCGTTGAAAGGAGAGGGATATCATGGAACGGTTCGGGGTGCTGATCGCGGATGACGATGAAGGCATGCGCCTGATTGAGCGTAAAATGATCGGCATGGTTGACGGGTTTGAGCTGCTCGGTGAAGCCAGGGACGGCAACGAACTGATGACGATGGCGGAGCGGCTTCGTCCGCGTGTCATTTTTCTGGATGTTGAGATGCCCGGGAAAACCGGCGTTGAATGCGCGAAGCTGCTGCAGGATATGGATCCGTCCATGATACTGATCTTCGCCACAGCGCATGACGCTTATATGAGTGACGCGTTTGAAGTATACGCGTTTGATTACCTGCTGAAGCCTTTTAAGGTGGACCGGGTGATCAAAACACTGGAGCGGGCGAGAGACAGGCTGATGAAAGTGGATGACGCGAGTGTGCCCGCGCTCGCGCCGCGGACGCCGAAAGCGGCGGACGGCCGCCTGATGCTGCACACAAAGGAAGGCATATTCTTTATTGATATGGATGATATCCTGCTTGTGCAGCGTGAGGACAGGACCACTGCCATCTACACGAAAGACGAACGCTATGTGACGAGTGAGAACCTGGGTGAGACGGAAGCCAGGCTGGATCCGGAAGTGTTCTTCAGATGCCACAAGAGCTATATCATTAACCTGAACGCGATCAACAACATTACGCCTTACGGCCGGTGGACCTATATTGTGAAGCTGAACGGAACGGACCGTGACGCGCTGATCACGCATGAGAAGTATGAAGA
>JAKSQH010000058.1 GCA_024404245.1 Clostridia bacterium | reverse complement strand
TCTGGTCCTCGCGGCTGCGTTCCGTGGGTCAGCTTGTCCGCGTGGTTCTCAGTTGGGGTGGCCCATCTCAAATGCTTCCGGTTCCCGCATTTTCTATTTCCACAAGAATGTGCGGCGTGCGCATCTCGGCTTCGCGTCTGATGGCCCGAGTCAAAATCTTATGGGCGCGATGGAAAACAAAGGTGTTCTTCTGTTCCGCTGCAAGATTGATAATGAACATTTCTCCGGCATGAATGGTACGGTCGATGGTCGCCCGTATATCATTCTGAACACTAACATGAGCCCTGAGCGTCAGCGCTCAACCCTCGTTCATGAACTGGCTCACATTTTCTGCATCTTCCCTGAAGATATGTCTGAGAAGGATGCTGAGGACTATGCCACTGCCATTAGTGGCGCATTCCTGTGTCCTAAAAAAGATATGATCCGTGAGCTGGGTATTAAGAGGACTCGCATTACCGCCGACATGACTATGGTCGCAAAGGAGTATGGCGTGTCCGCTCTGCTGCTCATGAAGCGTGCTAATATCTTGGGCATCATCACCAATTCCCTGTACAAGGACTTTATGATTAAGGCCTCGCAGCGTGGTTGGCGTAAGAATGAGCCCTCCCGTATTCCTGATGAAACCACCAACCTCTTTGAGCAATTGACCATTCGTGCGGTGAATGAAGATGAGATCAGCGTTCAGCGCGGTGCTGAACTGCTGGGTATTCCCTTCGACGCATTAGACCAGATGGTTCATGCACAGGAGGGCTAATGGAGTACATCAGCAGTGATACGAATATACGGATATATCCGTGTTTCATCTAAAGATGACAAGGTTTTCAAGCTGGTTCTTGCGGATTGCGCGAAGAAAACCAACATCATGCATTGATTCTGTAAATGTCGTCAAAAAAACAGGCTAAAACCTCTTGACCTAAGGGGTGGAAGGTGTAAAAGGTGTAAAAGGTGTAGGGCGCGCGGGTGACGGGTGTCAGGTTTCGGGTGTGTGGTGTGATAGGTGTAAAAGGTGTAATAGGGGTGGAAGGTGTGGAAGGGGTGGAAGGTGTAATAGGTGTAGAAGGTGTAGGGAGCGCGGGTGACGGGTGTCAGGTGTCAGGTGTCGGGTGTGTGGTGTGATAGGTGTAAAAGGGGTGGAAGGGGCGGAAGAGGCGGAAGGTGTATTCGGGCGCGGGTTGACACGCGATATACGCTCTCTGTATACTGTACACGTTATTTCCATTTATTCCTTATTTGATTCGGAGGGATCCGGCAATGAGCTGGTTTCTGTTCGCGCTGATCTGCACCCTCGGCTGGGGCTGTGCCGATCTGTTCTATAAAATGGGCTCGGATGAGGAGGACAGGTATTCGCACCTGCGCATCGCCGTATGGGTCGGCATTGTGATGGGCGTTACCGCGCTTGTGCTGATGCCCTTTTCCGAAAGCCGGCTGACGCTTTCCACCCTGCCGGTGAACGCGCTGCGGTACGCGCCCGCGTCACTGGGATATATCGTTTCCATGGTTGTCGGATACGCCGGGCTGCGCTATCTGGAGCTGTCCGTCGCCAGCCCTGTGCAGAACGCCAGCGGCGGCCTGAGTGCCGTGTGCATGGTGGTGTATTTTCTGCTCACAGGCAGAATCACGGATATCGGGGAAGCCTACTCCGCGCTTGACCTGGCCGGCACGGTGATCATCGTGGCCGGCGTGATCGCGCTGGCAATTGTGGAGCAGCGGCTGAGCCGTGAAGAGAATACGCTCGCGCCCGATGAGCGCAAATACCGCTTCGGCGCGCTGGCACTGCTTTTCCCGCTGCTTTACTGCCTGTTTGACACGCTGGGCACCGCGGCCGACGGCATTATTCTGGATGAGGAAGTCGGCCTCGGGCTGGGCGAGATTGACGTGCTGGTGCTGTACGGCCTGACCTTCCTGCTGGCCGGCCTGTGCGCGTGGGTATTCCTGTGGGTGCGGGAGAAAAAGGTATACAATCCCTTCGCGCTGAAAACGGAATGGCCGAAGGCCGTCGCCGCGCTGTGCGAGGAGTTCGGGCAGGTCTTTTATGTGTTCGCCTTCGCGCGCGATCCCGTGCTGGCCGCGCCGATGATCGGCAGTTACTGCGTGGTGAGCCTGCTGCTTTCCCGCGTCTTCCTGAAGGAAAAGCTGCGCGCGCCGCAGTACGCGTGCGTGCTGGCTGTTGTGGCGGGTATCATTCTCCTTGCCGTGTCGGAAGGGCTGAGCTATACGTGACGGAAAGCGTGCTCCACACCTTCCGCGCCTCGTCTCCGCGCTTGCGGAACAAGGCAATAATGGTTATAATACAAGGAACTGCTGCTGTGGGGGAACATAACCATGAAAAGGATCACCGGGGTTTTGCTCACACTTTTGCTCGCGCTGCTGGTGCTCACCGCGTCCGCTGCCGAAATGACGGAGCGTATGTATTTTGAGCTTTTCGGTACGCCGTCCGGGAAGGCGGCCAATGTATATGAAAAGCCGTCCGACAAGAGCACGAAGCTCGGCAAGCTGAACGCGGGCGACCTGTGCGCCGTGGACGGGACGGAAGGTAATTACTACCGTATTGATTTCGGCGGGCAGACCGGCTACGTGTCCAAGGGCAAGGTAAGCCTGACGCCCGTAAAGGCGGATGTCGCGCCGGAGGCGGACTGCGAGCTGATTGATGTGGGGCTTACGGACTATATGGCACGCCCCGCGCATACGGATCATCTGGTGATGACCGGCACCATCCGCACAAAGGAACCCGTGGATACGCTGTATGTGTATATCTATGATGTGTGGCAGGATCAGCCCCTCACCTGCATTACAAAGGTGCTGCCGTCAGCCGTGACCGAGATCCGGCTGGATGATTATCCGAAGATGATCAAAATCGCCGGCTGGAAAGGCGGCCGCCGCAAGCTGGTGCTGCAGGGCTCCTGCGCCGGCGGAAAGCAGATTCCGCTGTATCAGACAACATTCTACATTTCCGGCAGAACGGCGGAAGCGGCGAACATGACAAAGCAATGCAAGCTCAGCCGTGCCTCCAAGGCGCTGCTGGATACGAGCGTCACTTCCGGCTGGGCGCCGACCGCGAAGGCACCGGACCTGCGTATCGATCTGCCCGGCACGCCCGTGGCGGAGCTGCTTACGGTGGAGTGGGACAAGGCACCGGAATCCTTTACCGTGGAGCTGCTCGGCGCGAACGGGGAAACGCTTTCGAAGGAGGAGCGCGCCACCGGCTTCCTGCTGGACACCGTGCACCTGACACCGGATGTGAGCGCGGTGGTGATCGTGCCCGGCACAACCAAATGCCGCGTTGTTTCCGTGCGCGTGTATGAGGCCGGCTACTGTGAGGACCTTGTGCAGGACTGGCAGCCGCTGCCCGAAAAGGTGGACCTGATGCTGTTTGTGGCGCATGAGGACGATGAGGAGATTTTCTTCGGCGGCCTGCTGCCGTATTACGCGGCGGAGGGCAAAACCGTGGCGATGATGTACTGCACGGACGGCGGACGCGACCGGTATCAGGAGGCGCTGACCGGGCTGTGGGTCATGGGACACAAGTATCATCCGATTTTCCTCGGCTACCGGGACAAGGCCGTGGCCAGCAAGGATGTGTGCCGCAACATGTGGCACGGCGAGGAATGCGCGACATCCGTTGTGCGGCAGCTGCGCAGATATAAGCCGGATGTGATTGTGAGCCATGACTTCAACGGCGAGTATGTGCACACCCATCACAAAATGTGCGCCGACCTGACAGTGGAGGCGGCGGAGAAGGCCGCCGATCCTTCCTACGATCCGGAATCCGCGGAAATGTACGGCACCTGGCAGGTGAAAAAGGTATATATTCACCTTTACGGGGAAGAGAATACCAGAACGTATATGGACTGGAACCAGCCGCTGTTTGACGATATTACCCCCCTGCGCCTCGCGATCGCGGGGTTTGACAGGCACCGCACCCAGCAGGGATATTTCACTGTGGAGCGCTTCGGCACGCTGTTTGACTGCTCCGCTTACGGGCTGTATGCCAGCACCGTGGGGGAGGATGTGGAGAAGAACGATCTTTTTGAGAACCTGGAATGACGGTGGACAAGGGGCTTGCGATTACGCGCAGGCCTTTTTTGTTTGAAAATATTGATAAATAAGGGGTTGCAAAAGGTTGCGGTATCTGTTATAATCTGCAATTGGCACATCCTTGCGCTGCAGGATGAGCAGCGCCATAAGTCCGTGAGGAGGTGAAAGTATGATGAACAGGTATGAAATGATCTACATCATCGACACCGGTCTGGAAGAAACCGCCCGCAAGGAACTGATCGAAAAGGTTTCCGCCCTGATCGCCGACAATGGTGGTGAGATCGAAAAGGTTGATGAAACGTGGGGCAAGCGCCGCCTGGCCTACGCGATCAACTACAAGACCGAAGGCTGGTACGTGCTGGTGAACTTCAAAGCTCCCGCCGAACTGCCCCGTGAACTCGAGCGTAACCTGCAGATCAACGAGAATGTTCTCCGTTATCTGGTCGTGAAGCTGGAAGAGAAGAAAGCGAGCGTTAAGCCCCGCGCTTCCAAGCCCGCTCCCGTAGCCGCTCCTGTTGAGGAAGTCGCTGCCGAAGAAGCCGCTCCCGTTGAGGAAGCCGCTGCTGAAGAAGCCGCTCCCGCGACCGACGCCGAATAAGGCGCCAGGAGGATGCGAGAATGAACAAGCTCACTTTGATCGGAAATCTGACCCGCGATCCCGAGCTCCGCACCACGTCCAGCGGCGTGAATGTGTGTGATTTCACGGTCGCGGTCAATCGCAGAAAGACCGCGAACAATCAGAATCCCGAAGCAGACTTCTTCCGGGTTTCCGCCTGGCGTCAGCTGGGTGAAAACTGCGCGAAGTTCCTGGCCAAGGGCCGCAAGGTATGCGTCATCGGGCCCGTGTCCGTGCGCACCTACACCGGTTCTGACGGAACAACCCGCGCCTCTCTGGAAGTCACTGCCGACGATGTCGAGTTCCTGTCTTCCCGCAATGAAGACGCCAGCGGCGATTTCAGTCCCGCTCCCGCGGCTTCTCAGCCCGCCGGCTTCACCGCTGTGGAGACCGATGAGCTGCCCTTTTAACGCTCAAGTAAACAAGGAGGTAAAGCCAAATGTCTGAAGAACGTGGCGAAAGAAGACCGCGCCCCCGCGGAGTACGTCGTCCCCGCAGGAAGGTTTGCAGCTTCTGTGTCGATAAGATCGAATACATCGACTATAAAGATATCAACCGTCTGCGCCGCTTCACCAACGAGCGCGGCAAGATTCTGCCCCGCCGTATGAGCGGCAACTGCGCCAAACATCAGCGTCAGCTGGGTGAGGCCATCAAGCGCGCGCGTGCCATCGCGCTGATGCCCTACACTGTGGACTAAGCAGTACATTCGCAAGCCACCGCGAAAGCGGCGGCTTGTTTTTTTTTCGGTCATTTCTTGTACTGCGGCGCTTGTTTGCGTATAGTATAGGATGGAATGGGTTTCGGCCTGCGGGCCGACTTAAGGGCTTTGCGGTCGATTATCCGCAAGCTTTTCCGACTGGGAGGATTTATTGTGAAACAGATTATTACCGATACCGTAGCCGCGCTCGCGGCTGTTTCCACGGACCGCGCGCTGCGCTGCTCCCACGCCTTTCCGCCGCCCGACCGCAGCGAGATTGTGCGTGTGGTCAAGGCGCTGCAGGCGCTCCTTTTTCCGCTGTGCTTCCGCAGGGAGCATGAGCGCATGAGCGATGAAGCCCTGCTGGAAAGCACCATGCAGGATCTGTGCACGCAGATGGAAAACGCGCTGCGGTTTGCGGGCCGCGAGGAGAACGCGGCCGCGCTGTGTGACGCTTTTGCCGCGCGCCTGCCGTGGATCAAGGAAATGCTGCTCAAGGATGTGGACGCGCTGTATGAGGGCGACCCCGCCGCTTCCTGCCGTGAGGAGGTTATGATCTGCTATCCCGGCTTTTACGCCGTCAGCATCTACCGCATCGCGCATGAGCTTTACCGCCTGCGCGTGCCGCTGATTCCGCGTATCATGACGGAGTTCGCGCATGAAAAGACCGGTATTGATATTCACGCCGGCGCCTCCATCGGTGAGTATTTCTTCATCGACCACGGCACGGGTATCGTCATCGGTGAAACCACGACCATCGGCAATCATGTGAAGCTGTATCAGGGCGTTACGCTGGGTGCCCGCAGCTTTGAGCTGGATGATGACGGCAACCCGGTCAAGGGTATCAAGCGTCATCCCGATATCGGCAACAACGTGGTCATTTACGCCAACGCCACCATCCTCGGCGGCGATACCGTGATCGGGGATAACAGCGTGATCGGCGGTAACACGTGGCTTACCCGCAGCGTGGACGCCGGCAGCACGGTGTATTATGACAGCGGTGCCAGCCGCCGGAAGGAATAATGAAGTCATGAGCAAACAGCTTCGGGGCAGCCTGCTGCTCCTGCTCGCGGCCGCGGTATGGGGCCTTGCCTTTGTGGCGCAGCGCGTGGGGATGGACGCTATGCAGCCGCTGTCCTTCAACGGCATCCGCCTGCTGCTTGCCGGCGTCTGCCTGCTGCCGGTGATCGCGGTATCGGATAAAAAGAAAAAAGAAGCGGGTGCACCCGCGCCGGATACCGCGCGCAACGGGCTTCAGCTGAAGGCCGGCGTGCTTTGCGGCCTGTTCCTTTTCGCCGCGTCCGCGCTGCAGCAGGCGGGGTTGGTATACACATCCGCCGGCAAATCCGGCTTTCTTACGGCGCTTTACGTGGTGCTGGTGCCGGTTGCCGGGTGGCTGATCTTCCGCAAGGATCCCGGCCGGGCGGTGATCGTGAGCGTGGTGCTGGCGGTGATCGGCCTGTATCTGCTGTGCTTTACGGATACGAGCTTCACCGTGAACATCGGCGATGTGCTGCTCATTCTGTGCGCGCTGTGCTTCACGGGGCACATTCTGGTCATTGACCGTTTCTCACCGTTTGTAGACGGCATCCGCCTCAGCTGCACCCAGTTCTTTATCGCGGGGTCGCTGTGCGTACTGGTGTCACTCTTTACGGAAACGATCACCCTGAGCGGGATCCGCGAGGCGCTGATTCCGCTGCTTTACGCCGGCGTGATGAGCGGCGCGGTGGGGTATACCCTGCAGATTGTGGCGCAGAAGGATACGGACCCCACGGTCGCCTCGCTGATCATGTGCCTGGAATCCGTTTTCGCCGTGATCTTCGGCGCGGTTGTGCTGCGTGAAACCATGACCGGCCGCGAGATCGCCGGCTGCGCCATTATGTTTACCGCGGTGATTCTGGCCCAGCTTTCCCCGCTGATCGGCAAACGCGGGAAACGCGGTTGACTTTCCGTTTCCGCGGAAGGAAACGGCCGGTTCATTCGTCTGTATTTACGGAACACTTATTACAAGGAGGATTTACCCATGAAAAAGTTGATTGCGATGATGCTCGCGCTGGCGCTGCTGCTGCCCTGCGTATGTGCCCTCGCGGCTGAAACGCCCGCGGATACCGCGCTGGCAATGTATGACGCGCTGGAAAACCTGCTGCTGCGCACGGATAATGTGACGCTGACCGGCACCGCGAATCTGTATCTGAACGGCGACCGCTTCAAGACCCTGGACGCGCGGTATGTCGCCGGCGGAGAGAACTCCCTGTGGGCGCTGAACATCTTCACGCCCCGCGCGTGGGATCCGCTGGACAAGGCTTCCGGCTTTACCGTGGTCCGTAACGGCACCCTCGTGTACTCCATGGAAGTGATGAAGCCCGGCCTTTACAGCATGAGTGGCACATATACCCCGGATACGCTGCTTACCGAAACCGTGCAGCTGCGTCAGTTGCTGGATCTGGGCCGCGTGGCGCTGGGCCTGTTTGCCGGCACCGCCGGTGAAAGCCTCACCGTGAGCACGGACGCCGCCGGCAATACCGTGCTGCATGTGACCGTGAAGGACGGGGAAGGCGCGGGACTGGTGGACAACGTGCTGAACCTGGTGGCGCAGAGCGTGTTCCGCCGTTATCGCCATCTGGACTTTGATTATATGAACGCCAACGCCGGCGGCGCGGATGTTTTTGATTACGGCACGGTGTTTGAGGGCCTTATGTACTGCATGAAGTCCCTGTCCCTGGGAGACACGGATGTGACCCTGGTGATGGATCCGGAAGGCAGACCGTTTGCCGCCGAGGGCAAAGTGAACGTGAACTATGTTTCCCGCGCCGGCTCAAAGCATCTGCTGACCGCGGAGGGCAGCGTGACAGTGAGCAATTACGGCACCAGTGAAGTGAAGGAATTTGACGCCGCGGATTACGGCGTTCTTCCGGACGGCGACAGCACGCCGTATCTGACATTGAATGATGAAGCGCTGACGGCTGTGCAGGAACGCGCGAAGAGCATCTGCGCGGAAGCGGGCTTCGCGATCGGAGAGAATTACACCTGCGGCACTTACGGGCTGAACAGCTACAACGGTGTTGTTACGGTTGTGGAGCTGACCGATGACAGCAAGGGCATCACCTATAACACGATGTTTGATGCCGATCAGAATATCGTGCAGGTGCAGGATATCTACGGCAGCTATCTGAACGGGAGGTTCGATAACAACGTTACCGATGTGCGGAATGACCCGGCGAAGCTGGCGGCACTGCTGGAAAAGGTGAACGCCTTTATTGAGGCGGAACCGGTCTGCCCGGGCAAAACCAAGGACATGCATGAACCGCAGGTTTCCTTGGAGTGGATGGACGGGGATATCCATTATATCCAGCTGGACTACTTTGAGGACGAAGTAGCGGTGGTTGTGATGCTTGAGCCGGAGTGGCGGATTGTGTATTTCTCCACGGTTTCCAACGGGTGAGAGGGCAAAGCAAAGGGGGGCGGTTCGTATGAACCGCCCCCTTTGCTTGCGCGCCTTACACCTTCGCCCGTTTCTTTACGGCGATCAACGCGCCTCCGGTGCACACACCCATAACGATCAGCAGGAGCCAGAGCAGCGGGTTCGCGCTGTCGCCGGTGGGCGGCACGCCGGTGTTGGTGATGGTGCCGCCGTCATAGGCTCTGTCGGTCACATCGAAGTGCGGCGCGCCGTTTTCATAGGTGGTTGTCATGCCGGCCACGGGCTCTTCAATCACGTAATACTCACCGCCCACCGGCAGGTTGCGGAAGGTGTACCAGCCGTTCGCGTCCGGTCCGGAGGGCTTTCTGTTATACTTCGTTCCGTTGCGGTACAGGGTCAGGGTGATCTCCGGCTGCTTGGCCTTGGGTACGCCGGACCACACCTTTCTCACGCGGATGGAGGTCACCGCGCGGTTGATCACGGTGCCGCCGTCATACAGGGCTTTGGTTTCCTTCGCGTGCACACCCACATTGCTGTAGATCTGCATGTATCCCGCTACGCTCTTTTCCTTCACGGAGTATACGATGGCTCTGCCGCTTTCGGTTTCCGGTATCAGCTGTGAGAATGTGTATTCGTATCCGGTCCTGGTCAGCACATAGTTGATTCTGTTCACCGTTTCGCCGGTTTCGGGGTCGGTTACGGGGGTGGTTTCATCCACCTTTTCGCCGTCGGCGTACAGGGTCAGCACAATGTCGCTTTCCTCGCCGCCCTGCCATTCTTTGTATACGGTGATGCTGATCTTGGTCAGGTTCACGAAGACGAGCGGTTCATCCTCATCCATCGGGGTTTCGCTGCCGTCCGGATCAACGCGGGTCACGGTCTTTGTCACTTCCAGCGTGCCGTCGCCCTTGTCGGCAACCGTCGTTTTCACAATGTACTTCACGGGGTCGGTGATGTAGTCGCCGGAAACCAGCTGCTTTTCACGGATCTCGTAGGTGTGGGTGCCGATGTCTTCCAGTGTGTACTCAATTTCGTCAAAGTCCACAACGCCGTCCGTTCCGTCCTGCTTCGTGATCACGGTTCCTTCTTCATCCGTGATATAGAAGTCGAAGACCTCTTCGGCTGTGGGCAGCTGACCGATCTCATCAATGTACAGAATCGCTTCCGGGTCAAAGGAGCCGGTTGCTTCATAGGGATTCACGAAGTTCAGCGTGTCTCCGCCGGTCACCTCGGTCTTCAGCGTGCCGTCGCCGTTGTCTGTCACGGTTACCGTTACGGTAAAGGCGCTGTCATCCTTTGTGATGCCGGGGATGGTTGTGTCATCCTCGGTCACGGTGTAGGTGTGGGTTCCGGTGTCCGCCAGGGTGTAGCTGATCTTTGTGAAGGTGATCCTGCCGGTTTCATCGCTTTCGCCGGTCGCTACGGCATTGCCGTTCTCCGTTACCGTGAAGGTGAAGATATCGTCCGCATTGAGATCACGTCCGGTCAGTGTCTTGGTGCCGGTCAGCGTGACGCTGCCTTCGGCCTTATAGGTGTTTTCAAAGGCGAGCTCGTCGCTTTCGGCTGTTAATGTTTCCGCCTTCAGTGTTCCGTCGCCGTTGTCGGTTACAGCTACCACAACCGTCAGCTCGCTGTTGTCCTTTGTCACACCGTCAATGCTCGTGTCATCCTCAGTGACCGTATACGTGTGGGTTTTGATATCCTCCGGCCCGTAGTTGATCTTTGTGAAGATGATTTTGCCGGTTTCATCATTTTCGCCGGTCGCGACAACATTGCCGTCTTCCGTAACCGTGAAGGTGAAGATATCGTCCGCCTTGAGGTCGCGTCCGGTGAGGGCCTTGGTGCCGGTCAGCGTGATGCTGCCCGCGGTTTCATAGGTGTTCGTGAACGCGATATCATCACTGTCCGCATCCACGATTTCCGCCTTCAGCGTGCCGTCACCGTTATCGGTCACAGATACAACAACCGTCAGTTCGCTGCTGTCCTTCGTTACACCGTCAATTGTTGTGGCATCTTCGGTGACTGTGTAGGTGTGTTCTTTAACATCATCCAGCGTGTATTCGATCTTGGTAAAGGTGATCTTTTCTGTTCCGTTGTTCGCGCCCGTCGCGACTACAGTTGTGCCTTCCTTGACCGTGAAGGTGAACTTGTCATCCGCTGTCATGGTGCGTCCGGTCAGGCTCTTCGCGCCTTCGAGTGTGATCTCGCCCTTGGCCCCGTAGGTATTCGTGAACGCGATATCATCACTGTCCGCATCCACGATTTCCGCCTTCAGCGTGCCGTCACCGTTATCGGTCACAGATACAACAACCGTCAGTTCGGTGCTGTCCTTTGTGACACCGCCGAGCGTGGTGTTGTCTTCGGTCACGGTGTAGGTGTGTTTACCGAGGTCATCCAGATCATATTCGATCTTCGTGAAGGTGATCTTTTCCGTTCCGTTGTTCGCGCCCGTCGCGACTACAGTTGTACCTTCCTTGACCGTGAAGGTGAACTTGTCATCCGCCGTCATGGTGCGCCCGGTCAGGCTCTTTGCGCCTTCGAGTGTGATCTCGCCGGTCGGGGCATACTTGTTGTCGAATACGATCGCGTCCGCGGCGC
>JAKSQH010000057.1 GCA_024404245.1 Clostridia bacterium | reverse complement strand
TAAGCCCCATAAGGCTTTGCGGCATTTCTGTGATCACTCAACTGTAAAACTCCCGAGCCCCCGCGACGGGGGACAGAATACATATGCCCTGCTCAGTTGCTCATTCTCATCAGATGCAATACCTTACCCTTTCCACGGAATGTAATGATTTTAACCGCAATGTATCTTTTCGTCAAGTATCCGGTTGTATACTGTTTGGCTACAGATAAACGCACAGGCATAACGCCGAAAACAAAAAAGAAACAGGGAAGAACGGCTGTAACCGGAATATGAGGTGTATATCCTACCTGCCTGCTATTGACTTTTGCCGGTATTGCATGATAATAGAATGTATATGATGGGAACGAATGGGCTCGTAATATGTGCCGGATGAAAGCTGACGGGAGGCGGCATAATGCAATTGACGGAACTGGTATTGTATCACTGTCTGTGCTTGTGTATGCTTCTGATAACATTCGGAGGCCAGAAGGGGAAAAACAGGGATTTTGACCTGAATCTGAGGGTTGTATATCTGACAACCGGATTATTGATTGTATCCGACTGCATGTGGTCGGTGCTGACATATATCGGTATACGGAATGCCGTGATTCTGTATCTTGTAAATATTCTCTATTTCTTTGCGGAGATTTCAGGCCTTTACGCGTGGATGCGCTATCTGTTGAAAATGCTGCACAGCCGGTTGTATGAAAACAAACTGTTTTTGACGCTGATGTCGCTGCCGGCGCTTTTTTCCCTGTTTCTCGCTGTTTCCGCACCGGCGAACGGGATGCTGTTCTCACTGAACGGAACGGAATACACACGCGGCGCATGGCTGCAGGCCGATACCGTGATCAAACTGGGTTATCTTGTGTTCTCGTGTTTATACGCGCTTATACGGTCTATGAAGGAAACAAGGAAATATCTGCGGAAAAGAGATCTTCTGTTTATCCTGTACGGCGTGCCTGTTATTGCAGCCGGTATCCTGCAGGTTTTGTTCGGATTTGATCTCAACTGCTCCGCACCGGTGATCGGGCTTGCTGTGGTGTATCGCTTCGGACTGGCGAACGAACTGAAGGAAAACAGTGATCTGATTAACGCGATCGGGAAAGCGTACAGCGCTTCAGTCATCATTAACACGGACGACAGGCGTGTGCGAGTTGTTGCCACTGATGATAACTACACGGAATTGAATACACTGGCGGAATCTTTTTTGTATGATGAATGTGTATCCATATGCGTCGGCCGGCATGTGGTTCCGGAAGACCGGGACGCGGTTGAACAGGGCTTTTCAATGGATAACGTGCTCGGAAATCTGGAAGAGAAGAATGCTTATTCGCTGGTATATAAAATTATATCGGAGCCCGGGAAGGATGTATACAACAAGGCAACATTCATGAAAGCCTTCGGAGAAGACGGCAGGCATGATATCTTTCTGGGCATTGAACGCTTTGATACGCGGCAGGTTCTGCTTCAGCATAAGGTTGACCGCGATGAGGAAGAGGAAATGTTCGAGAAGGTCAAGGAGCATTTCACGGATGTTATCGCAAATGTGATTGAAGCGAGAGACACGGACAGCGGCGAGCATGTTATGCGTGTGAAGAGCATTACGCAGCGGCTGTGCAACCGGATGATGGAAGATTATCCGGAGTACGGGCTTACGCCAAGAATCATCAGATATATAACCACCGGTAGCGCGATGCACGATATCGGCAAGATCAGAATACCGGATGCCATCCTGCTCAAACCGGGTCCTCTGACCAAAGAAGAAAAAGAAATCATGAAGACGCATACCGTGAGAGGATGCGAGATACTGGAAAAGTTCCCCGCGGATCTGGATGAGGAGTACATCCGGTACGCAAAGGAAATCTGCCGCTGGCATCATGAGGAATACAGCGGGCACGGCTATCCGGACGGGCTGGCTGGTGATCAGATACCTGTATCGGCGCAGATCGTATCCCTTGCGGACTGCTTTGAAGCGCTGATGGCAAAACGCCCGTACAAACCTGCGTATTCCAGGGAAAAGGCGTTGTGTATGATTCTGAACGGCGAATGCGGGGTATTTAATGAAAAACTGCTTTCATGCCTGAAGAAAATTGTGCAGGAAGACCTCGAAAACGGCGTATAGGAAAACAGAAACAAGATATACGGGATTGGAAAAGCGGTCTTTCCGTCATGGCGACAGAAAGACCGCTTTTCTGTGTGTCAATATGTCAGATATCAAGCCGGAGAAGGTCATCAAGGCTTTCACGCCTGACAGCGATGCGGCTTTCACCGCCTTGCAGCATGACAACGGGAGGACGGCCGATGCGGTTGTAGTTGGAGGCCATGGAATAGTTATAGGCACCTGTGGTGCAGACAGCCACGAGGTCGCCCCTGCCGATATCCTCCGGCATCAGAATGTTATCCTGAATCACATCGCCGCTTTCACAGCATCTGCCTGCAAGCGTGCAGACCATTTTACGCTCTTCATTCAGCCGGTCGGCCGGCAACACTGTATATCTGGCACCGTAAAGGGCGTAACGCGGATTATCGGACATTCCGCCGTCAATGGATACATAATTCCTGTAACCCGGAATGTGCTTTACCGTGCCGACGGTGTACAGGGTCATTCCGGCATCCGCGACAATGCTGCGCCCGGGCTCGAGCAGAATCGCGGGCGGTTCCATGCTCAGCCGTATACAGGTCGCGCGGACAGACTGGGCAACACCGCGGATCTTTTTTGCGATATCAAGATAAGGATCACTGTCCACATAGCGGACACCGTACCCGCCGCCGAGATCAATCATACCGGCGGTATATCCCGTTTTTGCACGGATACCGGCGGCAAACTCCAGCATTACGGACGCGGAACGCTCAAAAACATCCTCGGCAAAAACCTGTGATCCTACATGACAGTGAAAACCGGATAACCGCACATGCTTCAGACTCAGAGCATACACCGTAAGCTGTTCAGCCTGCCCGGTTTCAATCGCGGTGCCGAATTTGGAATCGACCTTACCGGTGTTGATGGCGGCATAGGTATGCGGATCAATTCCGGGCGTCAGCCGGAGCAGAATCTTCTGAACGATACCGCGGGTGTCCGCTTCACGGTCGATTACCGCGAGCTCTTCGGCATTGTCAACGACAAAGTAGCCGATTCCCTGATCCATGGCGAGCCAGATATCATCGTCTGTTTTGTTATTACCGTGAAAAAACACGTTGCTCAGATCAAAACCCGCGGCCGCGGCGGTCATCAGCTCACCGGGAGAAACCACATCCACTCCGATGCCCTCCTGACCGGCGATACGGTACATTTCTTTGAACGAAGCGGCTTTGCTCGCGTACAGAATACCTGATCCGGCAGGCATATATTTCGCGATGGCTTCGGTGTATACGCGGATGTTGTGACGGATTCTGTCCTCATCCATCAGATACAGGGGTGTTCCGTACTGCTTTGCCAGTTCAACCGTATCCAGACCGCCGAAAGTCAGATGCCCGCCCTGCGTAGCTCCGATGTTGTCACAGACGAAGTTGCTCATAGTGCCATCCTCACAATCCATCACTTTAATGAAATTCATTATACAGAAAAAACGGTGAAACTGTGCGGAAAAACCGATAAAGTGCAATAAATTTGTCTGTGAATTTCGTTTGAATGAATGCTGCCTTTTTTAGAACGATGAAGGTCAGCCCTGCGGGATTTCAAGCAGTTTTGTGAGAATCATGCTGTCCGCTGCAACATCCAGTTCCAGATGCCCCAGCTGATTGAGGATCGCTTCTATAATAAAGTTTTCTGACATGGAAATCCGGTTTTCCAGTTCATCGAGTGTAAGAATATCCCGCTTTGACAGCTTTTCTATGAATCTGCTGCAATCCACGTTGATAATTTCTATACCGCATTCTTTCCGGATCCGCTCATAGAGCTGCAGCATTCTGGTGTTGATTTCCATGAATTTACGCAGCGATACCGTGTTGACGGGGATACCGCTGACATCATCCATGGCAATACGCTGATGCACATTCATCGTATATTCCCGAGCTGAGTCACGCAAAGAAACAAACTCCTGATCACCGAGTTCCATAAGCCCCGCCGCTCTGCTGAAACGCCTGCGGATTTCCGCGGGAATGCCATATTCGCTTTTATAGCCGAGATCATGCTCGATTTCCGCCCAGGCGTGCTGTAACACCGTTTTGATCTGTATTTCGAATTTATGTTCCAGCAGTTCCTCCGGTATTGTACCGTCCTGTTTCAGAGAAAAAACACCGTGTATGGCCATATACCCGAATTCCGACACGGACAGCCCTTTTCGTTTGTCAACTGAATGCTCACGGTCGATGATGAAATGATTAAGCAGTTCTTTGCATATCCGGTCCAGATCATCTGAAAAATAACAGATGATCCGGATTCCGAGAAGATCCGTTACATCCGAGATGGAATGAATCGAATCGGCTTTCCGGATTATTTTTTCAGAGAACGAGGATTCTTTTTTGATTCGCGACTGAACAGTCATCAGAAAGAAACGGTTTTCATCGACCACATCCTGAATCACCTTCAGAGCGATGGGCTCAATCTGCCTGTAGACAGGAATGATTTTTCGGTATTCATGAATCAGAAAATGGCTGCCTGCCATGCTGCACCTGCTTTCATTTTTAATAACAGCGCGGTTTCATCACTGCGTAGCGTACGATTGTGTATACATTATAGCAGACAAGCGGAGGATGGGCAACCTTCAGATAAAGAAACACCGGTCCGCGGAATCAGGGTTGACGGGCAGCCTTCCGTTGGTGCTGATTTATCCGGTTACTCAATTGATTATGCGTGCTGTTATGTTATAATACAAAACGGTCATCTGACCGGCAAGGTTTTTCTTGAATCAACTGACCTGAAAGGATGAGAAAATGAAGTCTTTCACCACACAAAAGATGTCATGGGGAAAGGTGATCCTGCTTGCTTTGGCAACAGCTGTTCTGACAGCTGTATTGAAACTGATCCCCTTTTTCAACAACACATCATTCCAGGATATTGCCATTAATCCGGAGTGCTGGATCTTGTTCGCGGTTTTCATTATTGTAAACTGTAAGGGATGGAAGGAGGCGGCAGGCAAGACTTTCGTTTTTTTCCTGATAAGCCAACCTCTGATCTATTTGATTCAGGTTCCTTTTTCAAGACTGGGATTCGGGATTTTCCAGTATTACAAATACTGGTTTATTGCTACATTGCTTACCTTACCGGGCGCCGTGATTGCCTATCAGGTCAGAAGAAAGGACCGGCTCAGTGTCGCTGTACTGTCGGTTGCGGCGGCTTTTCTCGGCTATATGTCCGCGACCTATTTCCTGTCTGTTAAGGCAAGCTTTCCGAATCATCTGCTGAGTCTGTGCTTCTGCATTGTCCTCGCGCTCTTTTTCGCGTTTGCACTGCTTGAAAACAAATATCACCGGGCTGTTATTATCGGTGTTCTCATTGTAAGTATGGCTGTATCACTGATTATCCTGAAGCCGGTTTCTTCACAGACGCTTCAGCTGGGTGAAGGTAACTGGAGTTATTCACTTGAGGACCCGTCTGTTGCCGATGTTGTACTGAAACAGGATAATTCAGTATCGTTAACGGCTAACCGGAAGGGAACCACCCTGCTGACATTTGTCAATGAAACGGGAGACAAAAAGGAATTTTATATCACAGTCAGCAACGGAAGTGTCTATATCAACACGTTTGAATGATGATCACGGAGATTGCGGATTCTTTCCGGCGGAGAATAGATAATTGATACGCGGATTGCTCCTCCGGTACCGTTGCGGGAGCCTGTACAACCGTACGGAACCGGACGCGGAGGGAAGTTTGAATATCCGGATTCATCCGGTCGTCATTGATGCTTATGATCTGATCCATATCCCGCGGACCGGTACGGCGTAATCCGGACACAAGCTGAATCCTGCGGACGATACGCGCAAATGTATCACAACAAAAGTATGAACAAGGATGCCCCGAAAGGGGAATGAATCATGGAAAGAAAAAGACTATCCGGGATCTCATTCGCTCTGCTTCCTGTCATTTTCCGCCTGGCGTGGCCGACCATGCTGGAACAGTTTATGCAGACCGCCGTTCAGTATATTGACACGGCTATGGTCGGTTCTCTCGGCACAGAGGCCACAGCGGCTGTAGGCGCCACATCGACGGTTAACTGGCTGGTTAATTCCACAGTTTCCGCGGTGGGGGTCGGCTTCCTGGCTATGATCGCGCGATCCTGCGGAGCCGGGGACAGGGATTCCGCCGCCAGAACGGTTTCCCAGGCAACACTCGCGGTTTTGTTTACGGGGATCCTTTTTACGGTTCTCCCGCTGTGCCTCAGTAATCAGGTTCCCGTATGGATGAACGCGGATCCGGCAATCCAAAAGACATCCTCCCTGTATTTTTTCATTCTGTATACGCCCATGCTTTTCCGCGCGGCTTCCTCGATTTACGGCACAGCTCTCAGGGCTGCGGGTGATACACGGACCCCAATGCGTGTTGCGGTAGGTGTAAACATTATCAATGTCTGCCTGAATTTTCTGATGATCTATCCGACACGTACCGTAAGCATTTCGGGCGTGAATGTTACGGTTCCGGGCTTCGGCTGGGGTGTGATCGGCGCCGCGGTTGCAAGTGCCATTGCCTATGCTTTCGGCGGACTGTGCGTTACGCTGGCTGTGTGGCGGCACCCGGTTGTTTCTCCGAAAGGGTACTCCCTGAAGCCGGATCCGGCAATCCTGAAGCCATGCCTCAGAATCGCGTTTCCGAATATGCTCCAGCGCTTCGGAACATCCCTCGGATATGTGGTTTTCGCTTCCATGATCAACTCTCTCGGTGAGATCAGCACAGCAACGCATACTATCGCAAACACAGTTGAATCGGCCTTCTATGTTCCCGGATACGGAATGCAGACCGCGGCCGCCACGTTATCCGGCAATGCCTACGGCGCGGGAGATAAAAAGCGGATGAAGGAACTGGCCGGAGTTATTGTGCTTGTTGAGGTCTGCCTGATGCTGATCTCCGGTACACTGCTTTATATCTTCGCGCCTGCCATGATGGGGCTGTTCTCCGCGGAAAGCGCGGTCATTCTGCTCGGAACAACCGTATTGCGCATGGTGGCTGTTTCGGAACCTTTCTACGGTATTTCCATCATTACGGAAGGTATGATGCAAGGCGTCGGTCATACGATTATTCCTTTTGTGTTCGGGCTTTGCTCCATGTGGTTCGTTCGGATCGGCGGTACTTTTGTCACTGTACGGCTGATGGGTATGGGCCTGACTGCCGCCTGGGGCTGCATGATCGCGCACAACATGACGCTGTTCGTTCTGCTCGGAATCCATTATCTGCGCGGCAGATGGAATCCGCTGCGGTAAGCCGGAGAGTGTTTTGCTGTGCCCGGTCAGCTTCAGGGCAGTTGCGCAACCGGTTTGCATTTCTCCGGAGTTTGCGAAAACCGGTTGTTCTGTCTGACAGAAAAGAATTCCAACGCGTATTTCACTTTGACGCCGGGCACGGTTTCTGGTATATTGTTTTCAGAAGAAAGCGAACAGCCGGGGGTGTCTTTCCGGTACCGCCGGTCCCACGCGAATGGATAAATGAATATGCAGGAGGAAATGATCATGTCACAGTTCAAGTTTTCCGTAGGTCCCTGGAACGTTCATACGGGTGCGGATTCCTATGGCCCCGAAACCCGGAAACCGATCGATCTTGAAACAAAATTCGCGAAGTTTGCCGAGCTGGGTTTCTCCGCAGTTCAGTTTCACGATGATGACGCGGTGCCCGGATTGAATAACATGACCGAAGATGAAATCAAGGAATATGCCCGCGGTGTCAGAAAACTGCTGGATAAATACGGCCTGAAGGCTGAGTTTGTCGCGCCGCGGTTGTGGATGGACCCGCATACGCAGGACGGCGGCTTTATGTCCTCACGGAAGGAAGACCGCGACTTCGCGCTGTGGCGCGCGTTCCGTTCCATTGATATAGCCAACGAACTCGGATGTGACATGATTGTGCTCTGGCTGGCACGCGAAGGCACACTCTGTGCCGAAAGCAAGTCTCCCGTATGGGCGACCAGGCAACTGGTCGATGCCATCAATCAGATGCTGGAGTATGACAGGCACATCCGTGTATGCATCGAACCCAAGCCGAACGAACCGATCGACCGCTCCGTCTGCGGCACAATGGGCCATGTGATGGGTGTTTCCGCGGCGACAATCGATCCGAAGCGTGTCGGCGGTAACCTCGAGTCCGCACACGCGATTCTTGCCGGCCTTGATCCGGCGAACGAGATCGGTTTCGCGCTCGCGTTTGACAAACTCTTTACCGTCCATCTTAACGATCAGAACGGCATCCGGTATGACCAGGATAAGTCCTTCGGCGTTGAAAATCTCCGTGCCGCGTTTAACCAGGTCAAGGTGCTGGTCGAAAATAACTATGGCTCCAAAGGCGAGTATGTCGGCCTGGATGTTAAGGCTATGCGCACCACCTTGGACGAGGACAGCTATGAGCATCTTAAGAACAGTCTGGCTGTTTTCAAGGCACTGGAAGAAAAAGCCCGCCGCTGGGACTACGCGCTGGCGGACAGGCTGATCGCGGAACGTAAGTTTGAACAGCTTGAGATGTATACAATCAATCTCCTGATGGGGCTGGTGTAAGCCGATGAGCGGTAAAGTAATCGCCGCCGGGCATATCTGTCTCGATATCACGCCGGTCTTTCCCAAGGGAAGAACCTGCGCGGGGCCGGAGGACATACTGGTGCCCGGCAAACTGATTGCCATGGATCAGGCGGATGTACATACCGGCGGAAGCGTGGCTAATACCGGTCTTGCGCTGAAGCTGCTTGGAAATGACGTTACACTGCTGGGAAAAGTGGGAGAAGATGACTTTGGCCGCATGATCGCGCAAATCCTGTACCGATACGGGGCAGGCGGGCTGATCACGGCGCCGGGCACGTCAACATCCTATTCCGTGGTACTCGCGCTTCCGGATATTGACCGCATTTTCCTGCATCACCCCGGGGCAAACGATACTTTTTCCGCGGAGGATGTGCCGGACAGCGCGCTCGATGACGCCGACCTTTTCCACTTCGGTTATCCGCCGATCATGCGGAAAATGTATGAAAACGACGGGGAAGAACTGGCAGCGCTTTTCCGCAGGGTCAAGGCGAGGGGTATTGCCACCAGCCTTGACCTTGCCGCGGTCGACGCTGGTTCGGATGCCGGGAAGGCTGACTGGAAGGCAATCCTGCAAAAGGTTCTCCCGGATGTGGATTTCTTCCTGCCCAGCTTTGAGGAGCTGTGCTTCATGCTGAAACCGGAAAAGTATCGTGCTCTGAACGCTCAGGGCGGCGATATGACCGAACGGCTTGATCCCGCCCGCGATGTGGCACCGTTGCTGGATGAAGTGATCGGTTACGGCTGCGGGGTCGCGGTCATCAAATGCGGCAAGGCCGGTATGGCATGGAAGACGGCGGATGAGGCCAGCCTGTGCCGGGTCGGCGAAAGACTGCGGCTGGACAGTGCTGCCTGGGCGGACCGCGGCGGCTTTCAACCGTGCTTCCGGGCGGATACCGTACTCAGCGCCACCGGCGCCGGAGATACGAGTATCGCCGCTTTCCTGACCGCGGTACTGCAGAAACGCGGACCGGAGGAGTGTGTCGCGCTCGCTGCCGCTGAAGGCGCATGCGCCGTGACTTCCTACGACGCGCTTGGCGGGCTGAAGTCACTGACGGAACTTGAAGAACGGATCCGGAACGGGTGGAAAACGATCCCGGGAGGAACAAATCCGGTAGAATAGGGGAGTTATCTATGCTGGTGAATATGAACGATGTCCTTCTTCCCGCAAAGGAAGGTCGGTACGCGGTCGGCTTCTTCAATGCCGTAAACATGGAGATGGCCCGCGCCATTATCGAAACAGCGGAAGAATTGCGTTCCCCCGTCATGGTCGGTACCGCGGAGGTACTGCTTCCAGCCATGAGCCTGGAACATGTGGCGGAATATCTGCTTCCGATGGCACGCAAGGCTTCGGTCCCCGTCTGCGTCCATTATGACCACGGACTGACCTTTGAAAAGTGCATGGAGGCCCTGCGCCTTGGCTTTACTTCTGTAATGTATGACTGCTCCACCGCCGATTATGAAACCAATATCGCCAATGTGAGCGAAATGACCCGTATCTGTCACGCGATGGGCGTGACCGTGGAGGGAGAACTGGGACATGTGGGCGACAACGAAGGAGCCGGCATGCTGGATGATCCCAGTGCTTATTTCACCGACCTGGACATTGCCCGCGACTTTGTTATACGCACAGGGGTGGACTCGCTGGCTGTTGCCGTCGGTAACGCGCACGGCGACTACAAGTTCCCGCCCAAACTGGATTTTGACCGGATCTCCGTTATTTCCGAAGGTACGGATCTGCCGCTGGTTCTCCACGGCGGCAGCGGACTGGCGGACTACGATTTCCGTGAAGCGATCCGCAGGGGAATCTGTAAGGTCAATATCTTTACGGATATCGACAAAGCCGGTAAACGCGGTGTTGAACGCGGCCTGGCTGCCGGAGAAAAAACCATGATGGGCCTGATTCCTTATGAGATTGATGAAATGAAACAGGTTGTACGCGAAAAGATGACCCTCTTCGGTTCCGTCGGCAAAGCGTAAGGGCTGTCATAATTACCGAAGGGCACGAATGATGAATACCGACTATAGCATTGAAGCATTGGAAATTCTGCTGGATAAGGAATGTCTGCCGGAAAAGTATCATCCTTTAATTCAGTACAGGGATGATTTGATGAACGGTTTATATGCTTTGCGTTCCGGGGTATAAATCATATACAATTCTGATGGATTATTCCACTGTGTGGAAATCATCTTTTAACGGAATTGTCAGAAAAATGCGTGAAAAGGAAGGTTGCCCGTTCCGGATTAAGCTCAAACGGGTCGAAGAAATGAAAAAACTGATTTGTCTGATGCTTGTACTGTTGACGGCGGCGGCATGCATCCCCGCGATGGCAGATGCTGTTACACCGGCGGACGCCGATGAATTTTTCGAGGGCGGAAGCCGCGCGTGCAGGAACAATATCACCGTTGTGGATCTGCACGGCACATGGTATGAAATGGGTCGCCAGTACGGTCATCTGCTGTCACGTGAGCTGAGTAACGTGGCCGGACTGTGCGAGGAGATTATCAGCGCGGGCGAGGATAACGCCGCTACAGCAGCCAAAACGCTGGATGTCCAGCGGGCGCAGATGCCCTACACCATCCGCCGCTTTTTCGCCGGGATGGAAGAAACATCCGGGCTGACAATGTATCAGTTGGAATGCGCCAATTCCGTAGAACGTATCGCCGGGCTGCCCCGGTGCAGCTTCGTCGCGGCATGGGACGATTACGCAGCGGGTGATCTGGTCATCGGCCGGAATTATGATTACGGTGAAGTTTTCAAGTTGCTGGATCACGAAGTGGTTATCACTGTGCAATTTGCTAAAAGATAACCGTATCAATGCAAGAACGCTGCCAGACGAATTCAACGGCACCGTGGGAAATGAACAGATGATGAATATGAATTCAGATGCTATGTGGCCTATATTCGTCAAAGTAAGGAACGTAGAGCGGGCGATCAAGGTTTTGTCCGAAGAAGGTTTGTACTGATGC
>JAKSQH010000056.1 GCA_024404245.1 Clostridia bacterium | reverse complement strand
TCACGGTTATAAAGTTCCACTTGCTCTTTTGCATAGGCCAAGGGATCTGGAGTGATAGCGAGCAGTTCAGAGTGCTTTCAAACAAAGGAAATTTTGTAAAAATTAAGCCCCATAAGGCTTTGAAGGCTATTTTGTTCTGATCAACTGTTAAAAACCCGTACGCTGAAAGCCGGGCATTTTCCGTATAAACGCATATGATTCAGTTGACAAGGTCAGTTTTCTGAATTACTATTTAATGTAAGCTATACAAAAATAAAATGAAAAGGGGATATTGTAACATGAAAGACAATCGCAGAATCACGGTCCTTCTCGCTGTCATCTCTTTGTTTGTCATCCTTGTAACGGCAGCATTTGCGGAAGATGCAGCTGAGGCTTTTGAATGGCCTAATGTTGAATTTACACCGGAATTTATAAATCTGACAAAACTCAAAGATACTGACAGTCGCCGTCAGGCCAAGGGCGGTCCTGATGAGGGCTATATTGATGTCGGCGCGTTTAAGCCCTATAAAGTAAATGTAGCGACAGGCTGGTTTGTTGAAGGCGATTATGTGCTGACGGATATTGATTATCCTACAGTCGGCCGCCGTTGCGTATACTTCCCCACAAGATGGTTTGACAGTGTGCGCGGTGTTGAGAAAGTCACATTCAACGGCATTTCCGGTGAGATCGGTTACGATGTTACGCCTTATTACGGACCCGGTTATGAATATGACCGGTTTGTGCTGGAAAATAAGGAAACTATGATCACCGGCGGAACGAGTATTGAGGTACTCACGGAAAAGGATGACTGGCTGTTTATTGAATGGTTCTGCCCGCAGGGAGCGGTTCGGCTGTGGGTGCCGGCAGACGCGGTGACCGCGGATTGATTCGCGGTTCGTTGGAATGACTTATCTGAATAAATGACCTGCATGCGCGGTATTTAAATCAGGCTTCTCCCGGCGGAGGAGCCTTTTTCTTTTCAGTGTTTCTTTTTACTTTTCGCTTTTTCTCTTGACGGAAATGATCAGAATGAATAGTATGTGATTATAACGATTATGATGATCAGAATGATCAGATCGTGATCAGAACCCTGCGGAGAGGAACGGATGCAATGCAGTTTCGGAAGAGTGATACGGTTGCGCTGAAGCGTGAATATACAGATGAAGTACGTGATGATATCATTGCCATGGCGAACCGCGCCGGCGGCAAAATATTCATCGGTGTCGGTGAGGACGGAGCAGTTGAAGGTGTAAGTGACGCCGCTTGCGTGATCGGAAAAATCGCGGCCGCGGCGCGCGGATCGGTAACACCGGATATCATTCCGCTGGTGCGCTGCGGCGTGCTGACGGCGACCGGGAAAAACATAGTTGCCGTATCCGTGCGGGAAGGAACGGAAAAGCCCTACCGTGTCGCGGAAAAAACCGCGTTATCTGAAAGCGCGCCTGAAGCTCCCGCCGTGTTTTCCGCGCCCGCTGTGAATACGGCGGACGGCGCGAACTATGAGGACGCGCGCGCGTACCGGCAGGACCTGACATTCGCGGAAGCGGAAAAAGCGTTCGCGGCGCTGGATACGGTGCTGGACGCGGCGCTTATGCGCGCTCTCGGGTTGACCGGTCCGGACGGCTTGTATACCAACCTCGGGCTGCTGCTGTCCGATCAGTGCCCGTTTGTGATCAAGGCGGCCACTTTTGCCGGCAGTGATCAGCAGGAATTCCAGGACCGCAGGGAATTCGGCGGTTCGCTGCTGAAACAGATCAATGACGCGTACGATTATCTTGAGCAGCGTGATCATAACCACGCTTCGTTTGACGGGCTTCGCAGAATGGACCGTAAGGACTATCCCGTGCCGGCGCTGCGTGAATCATTGCTGAACGCCGTTGTGCACCGTGATTACGCGATTCCCGCTGGTACGCTGATCAGCGTTTTTGCAGACCGTGTTGAGTTCGTTTCGGCCGGTGGCTTGGCGCACGGCATGACGCTGGACGATGTGCTGCTCGGCCTTTCCATATGCCGTAACCGCAAGCTGGCGAATGTGTTTACCCGGCTGAAACTGATTGAGACTTACGGAACAGGCATGCGCAAAATACAGACGGTTTACGAGAATGACGCGCGTCAGCCGTCCTTTACGGCTTCCGCCAACGCGTTCAGGGTCGTGCTTCCGAAACGTACGCCGAACGGCGCGGCGCCGGTGACCGCCCGGCCCGCGGATGAAAGAGGCGTAAAGATTGTGGAATACATACGGGAGCATGGCAGCGCCGCGCGGCATGATATTGAAGAGCTGCTGGATGTAAAAACCGCCACGGCGGTCCGCATCATCCGCGATCAGCTGGACGCCGGTGTGATTATTGCCGCCGGCAAGGGCAAAAACACCCGATACAACTGCCCGTGAGAACAGAAGCGGATATTAAGGAACAGGTGCTTGACACCGTATCAGCTTTGTGGTAAATCATAAACAGATGAAACGGGATACAAAATACGTTAAAGGCGGGATGTTATTTATGAAAAAAGTTATCGCGTTTGTTCTTGCCGCGGTTCTTGTCTGCCTCACGGTTTCCGCGCTCGCGGTCAGCGGACCTTCTAAGTCCGAGCTGACGCCGTTCAAGTTTGAAAAGCGTAAAGACGGCATCGGTCTCGGTACATGCCCGGTCTATTCCGCGCCTTACAGTGACGCTTACCGCGCCAACAACGGAAAAGCTTCCTGTGCTACGAATTCCTACATTGACATCGGCGGTTTTGAACGCGGATGGCTGTTTGTGCGTTATGAAACCAATAACGGCAGCTGGCGCGTGGGCTGGATTCCTTCCAAATATGTGCATGACGTAAAAACGCCGATGACACCTCATTTCACATATATCCGTCAGGTGGCCGGTGAAACGATCGATGTATCGGACAACAACCTGTCCGCCAATGACAGGAGTTCGATCTTCTGGACTCTCAGACCCGGCGATGAGTATTATGTTCTCGCGTATTACGATTACTACGGATATGATCAGTATTATATCGAGTTCAGCATGTACGGCCAGACGGCCAGGGGCTTTATCCCGATGTACTGATTTACTGCTTTGTACTTACAAAAAGCTTTATGATACCGGCGGCCGCGGCTGCCGGTTTTTTCTGTTTTCACTTCTTTTCAAAAAAGTTAAATAATCACGGAACCTTTTTTAAGAGCGCGCGTCATATAGGGTGTAAGGCAAAACCGGTGAAGCAAATGAAACGGATTTGCGATAAGAAATATCGGAGGTATGGTTATGAAAAAGGTTATCGCTTCTATTCTCACGGTTGTTATGGTTCTTCTTTCGGTTTCCGCGTTTGCTGTCAGCGGCCCTTCCAAATCCGAGCTGACTCCGTTCAAATTTGAACATCACGTATACGGTATCGGCCTGGGCAACTGCCCGGTTTACTCCGCGCCTTATAACGGCGCTTACCGTGCCAACAACGGTAAAGCGTCCTGCGCCACGGATACTTATATCGATATCGGCGGATATGACAACGGCTGGCTGCTGGTACGCTACCAGACCAACAACGGCAGCTGGCGCGTGGGCTACATCCCCCCGAAATACGTGAATAACCTGTACACGCAGATGGTGCCCCATTTCCGCTATATTCGCCAGACAGCTGGAGAAAAGATCCGGGTGTATGACAATAACCTCGCGTACAATGACGGCAATTCCCTGCTCGGTACGCTTTATCCCGGGGATACGTACTATGTTCTGGCTTACTATGATTACTACGGATATGATCAGTATTACATTGAGTTCACCGTAAACGGCCAGACGGCCAGAGGCTTTATCCCGATGTACTGATTTACGGTGCGATACTGACAAAAACGGATGATGATACCGGCAGCCGCGGCTGCCGGTTTTTGTTCGTGATTCCGGATGATTGCCGTTTGTACTCTTGAAATCCGGCCCGGAAACGGGTATGATGAGCAGCCGGGAAAAACAGATGCCCGGGGCAAACTGACGGAGGCGGAGGATGACGGCAATGGCTGACCGGAAAAATGATCTGACACAGGGCAGCGTAACCCGCAAGCTGCTGACGTTTTTCTTTCCGATATGGATCGGTTTGCTTTTTCAGCAACTGTATAATACCGCGGACGCGTTTATTGTTGGCAGATTTGTCGGGGATAACGCGCTGGCCGCCGTCGGCGGAAGCGCCTCCTCCATTATTAACCTGGTGATCGGCTTCTTTAACGGGCTGAACAGCGGCGCGACCGTGCTGATTTCCCAGAAATACGGCGCGCGGGATTATGCCGCGCTGCGCAGGGTGCTGAACACCGCTGTGGTTTTCAGCATCGGGGTGGGGCTGCTGATCACCGCTGCCGGTGACCTGACCGCGCCGGCTTTTCTGCGTTTCCTGCAGAATCCGGAGGACATCATGGATGATTCGGTCATGTATCTGCGTATTTACCTGACCGGAGCCGTACTCCTGCTGCTTTATAATCTTTTTCAGGGTACCATGCAGGCTACCGGCGATTCCGCCCGTCCTCTCCTTTACCTGGTATGCAGCTGCTGCGTCAATATCCTCCTGGATCTGCTCTTCGTGGCGAAGTTCGGATGGGGAATCGCGGGCGCGGGCTGGGCATCGGTCATTTCCATGGCCGTGTGCACCGTGATGGCCGGTGCTCATCTGCTGAGAACAAAGGAACACTGCAGGCTGGTGCTGAAGGACCTGCGCCTGAACGGAAATGACCTGAAAAACATCATGCGGATCGGCCTGCCGGCCGGTATCCAGGGTTCTATGTATTCCGTCAGTAATATGATCATCCAGAGTACCGTGAATACCTTCGGCACCGGACTGGTTACCGCGTGGACGGCTACCGGCAAGCTGGACGGATTCTACTGGTCCACCAGCAGCGCGGTCGGCACATCGCTGTGCGCCTTTGTGGGTCAGTGCTACGGCGCGGGAATGACGGACAGGATGCACACGGCCATCCGTACCTGCGTTAAACTGTTCACTACGGCGACGGTGGTGATGTCCGCCGGTCTGCTGGCTGTCGCGCGGCCCGCTTACAGCCTTTTCCTCAATGATCCGCAGGTCATTGACGACGCCATCCGGATCATGTGGATGTTTGTGCCGTTCTACTTTATCTGGAGCTTTGTGGAGACGCTGTCCGCGACTTTCCGCGGTGTCGGCAATACTTTAAAGCCGATGATCATTGTGATGCTCGGCACCTGCCTGTTCCGTGTCCTGTGGATGATCTTCGTTGTGCCGCTGAAGCACACCATTGATACCGTGAGCATTGTATACGGCATCAGCTGGATCATTACCGCCGCCGCGATGATCATCTACTACAAGCGCGGCAAATGGCTCACAACCAAATAAAAACATATAAAGATAGCTTCCGGACTCCCGCGGCGACACAGGAGACCGGAAGCTTTTTGTTATTCGGTATTCTTTCAGGTGATCTGTAACTCTTCACTGATCACTTCCGCGGATTTCCCGCTGAAAGCCACGCCGTATTTTACAATCGCGGAGATACCCATTCTCCGCATTTCTGTATCGTAGGAGCGTTCATTGATCTGACTCAGCGCTTCCTGCGCGAGGCGCTTCAGTTCGTTCGGGGAGCACTTTTTTGCAGCTTTCAGCTCAAGAATGTAACCTGTGTTCTTCGTGTTTACCGGCATGATCCGGATATCGAAGCATTACCGGTTTCCTGTTGGCTCTTCGTGATCATGTCGTTTCTGCCCGCTGTGAAAACCCGGATTACAGAATCGGAAAACCTGTTTGTATGATAGGTGTGTAAACCGGACGGAGGAAATGAAGATCGGAGGTTTTTTCATGAAGAAGACAATCGCGTTCGTATTTGCTGTCCTGCTCGCGTTACTGCAGGTTCCGGCATTCGCGGCCTGGAATTGCCCGAATTGCGGCATGACGGACAATACCGGCAATTTCTGCCCCGGCTGCGGTGTGCGGAACGGTTACAGGGCCAATGAACCGTATGATATGGGAGTTCCTTATATCGGTTCGGCTGTCTATACCAGGGACCAGATGAACATGACCGTACTGTGGGTGCAGACGCAGCTGAAAGCGACCGGCGTTTACTATCAGGGATATGCCTGGGATGTTACGGGAAACCTGGGCAATGAAACACAGAAAGAAATCCGTGCCTTTATGAATGACCGCGGATATTACGGCCATACAGGCAATGTGGATCAGCGTGTGATCGACGCGCTGGCTGAGTATCTTGACGGCAGAATCGCGCCGGTATATGTCGGCGGATATTATGACAGGATGAATACGATTATGACAGGCGGCTCCGCGGGCGGAATGACGAAGATCATGAGCAACCTGCGGGACGGGATTCCTCATGTGACAACAGGCGCGCGGTGGGTGCAGTGCTGCCTTTCCGCACTGGGCTTTTACAACAGCGGCATTGACGGTAAGTACGGTGAGGGTACGGAGAACGCCGTAAAAGCCTTCCAGCGCGCGTACGGTTTTCAGGAGCGCGATTATGTGACGCTGGGTGTCGCGCGGGCGATGCTGGAGGCGTGCTACTGCAGCGGACGTATTCCGGCGAATCTGCCGTGATTGTCCTTATGCCGGCAATGTATTTTTCCGGGACGGAGATTACAGCTGACACGCGTCCCTGTCCGTATTATCCGATTGCCAAAAATTGAAAAAATAGATTACGGGATCTGAATCATGAAGGAATGACTGGCATGGAAAACGAATTGATAAACATAAACGGAGGTATGACAAAATGAAAAAATGGATCGCGCTGCTTGTATCTGTGGTTCTGCTGATGACGGTTTTGCCCTGCACGGCGGAGGAAGAACCGCATGACGCGTATGAATGGGGCATGCTGGAGATGTTCCGGCAATATCTGTGCAGAAGCAATATCTATATCTTTACGGAGGATTTCGGGGGAGACAGCGGCGGAAATGAGTTCTGCGGCATTCCGGAGTATGATTGTACCGGCTTTCCGACCGGCGTTATTCTGGACCGGGATCACCGCTGCGTATCCGTAAAAGGCACGAGTGAGATTTTGCACATGTATCTTTGGCAGGACGCGGATCCGGATGAGGTGCTGCCGATCATGGCGGGATACGCGTATTTCCAGGCCTGGTACTGCTCGGAGGAATCTGAGCCGGTCGCGTATGAGCTGAGCAACGGGGAATTCCGTGAGGTGGATTATGAAGAAGGGCTTCGCACGTGGGTGAAAGCATATGTCAATCAGCTGGATACGGTCAGCGTGCTTGCGTGGACATCCCTGCGGAATCATGAGGACGTGATCGATGACGCGATCGGCCGCCTGCGCACCCTGTGGATGGGTACAGGCGGACTAGGAATGGAATACGGCGATCAGCTGCTGTGGGAATCCATTCCTGATACGATGGTGTTCCTGGATGACGAACGCGCGGTTGTGATGCAGGCACAGCAGTCGACGCTGGTGATCACGTATGATAACACAGATATCGACCCGGATATCGTAAAGGGATACGCGCTTTTCCACCTGCTGATGGCCGGCTGTGAATTCTACGAAATGAATGTCTACTCCGGTTCGATGAACGGGAATACGATGGAACTGGCGCAGCTTGACATGCAAACCCTGAGAAATCTTGAGAACGCCTTTGTCGAATGTGTCGCGTGGTAACGGTCCGGGCGGACCGGTATGTCGCGCGGGCCGGACGGCGAAAACGCCGCCCGGCCTTGTCAGCAATCGGAAGAGATTTTTTGCCTGTTTTCGGACTCACAGCCTGCGGATCGGACACAGGTACCTGTAAGCCATATTCCGCCGCACGCGATACCGGCCGTTTTCATTTGCCGCGGAATAAATATCCGGTATTACAGGTCAGAAAACAGGACAAGATAACATACAAGTTATTGACCATTTTCTCTTTCCGGGATTTTGCAAAATCGGGAACAATATCGGATTTTCACACGTATATATCAGTGAACCCGTCAATAAAGGGTGAAACAACAGATTAGGGAGGTTTTTTACAATGAGGAAAATATTCGCGATGATCCTGACGGTGGTGCTGACGCTGTCACTGTCAGCGGTTACGGCGGAAAATGCCGGAATGGCGAACCCGTGGATCGAACTGGAATCGCTGGAGGAACTGAATGAAAAGGCAGGAACCTACCTGCAACTGCCCGGCGTGATGGGGGTTCGGGTCAAAGCCTGCCGGCTGATGAATCAGGGTGAACCCATGCTGGCGGAAGTAATTTTTGAAGTGAACGGAATGGAATACACCCTGCGCACGGCGGGCTGTGTGGAGGATATCTCCGGTTTTTATATGCCGGACGGAAAGACCGCCTTTGAAGGCAGGGAGTATGACAGCTTTGCCATTGTGAACGCGGAGGAAATGAAGCTGGCACGCTGGCTGAATTTGGACGGACAGTATATCCTGTATGTACGGGACGGGGGTACGATGGAGGAGGAAACCTTCGCGGGCATCGCGGAGGAAATGGTCCTGCTCACCAATCGCTTTTCTCTTCCTGAGATCGCCGAAGGTACCTATTATGATTCTGTCAGCATGCGCGCCTATGCTGAAGTTTCAATGATTGAAGAAGGAAAATACGCGATCGAGGTTCATTGGTCGGATTCCGTAAGTGAAGATAATCAGTGGAACATGACCGCGGTATTGACGGAAGACGGACTGCTTGTTTATGACGATTGCGAAGAAAAACATGTTGTGACGATGGAGGACGGGTCTTCTACGGAGGTTTATGCCAACCTGATTCCGGAGGGCTATTTCGCGGTGTCGGAAGGTAAACTCCTGTGGACAGGTGCCGCGGATGAATCCTGCAGGGATTGCGTGTTCGAGCTTGCGGGCAAGTAACCGGGCGTTGCCGGAAATGGCTCATAATCTGATATATACATGGAAAAACGGCTTCCGTTCTCCTGTCGCGACACAGGGACCGGAAGCTTTTTGCATGCTGAAAATCCGGTTTACAGAAGTAAGCCGAGGGTCAATACAATATGCCCGTAAGGTTGATGAACGGAATGTTCGGAACCGGAATAAGAATAATCATTTGGGAGGATAAAAAGATGACTAAGGAAGAACTGATCAACAGAGCAAATACCGGTGATACAGACGCTATGATGCAGCTTATCAAACTCTTTTCCGACGAGCGTGATTGGAATGAAGCCATTGACTGGGCTGACAAGGCAGCTGAAGCAGGCATTGTCGGCGCGATATATAAGGCGGTTGTTCTGCACGGTAGGCGGATGCACGCGCTGGTTGATATGGGCATGGTTTCAGGGTTGATGCCGGATGACGCCCAGGCTGTGAAAATGAACGCGGCTCTGCTTCTGAGCATTTATCAGAAGGGAAGGCTTGACCTGGACGATGATACCGTATCTTTTCTCCGGGACGCGTTGCGGGACGGACTCTATTATGAGGCCGTGTCCTGCTTCTTCGCCAAGCCGTGTGACTACGACCGGATCATCAGCCTGCTTGGTGATGTCGAGTTTACAAGGGAACAGTTTTTGTGCGGTAACGCGTATTACGAAAAAGGGCAGTATAATAAAGCACGTGAAAAATTCAACACGGCGCTTCAGGATAGCGGATATATAGGTTCTGATAAGGACACATTTGACGATTGCGTATTCGCATCGTCTATGGACTCCTTTGCGGCCATGGAACGGGAAAACGGAAACATGGATCAGGCGGTTATGCTCCTTAATCGCGCGATTGACAATTGTTCAACCGATGAAATGAAAGCACTTTTGCAGAAGGAACTCGGAAGGTATCACAGGAAAATGCTCGGCGGATGGAAATATATCTGATTTTAAGAAATTTACTGAAGAAGCAACTTCCGGTCCCCTGTGACGCGCAGGGGACCGGGAACTTCCATGATCTTGAAAATCCGGTTTACAGAAGTAAGCCACGGGTAAATACAATATGCTTGTAAGGTTGATGAACGGAATGTTCGGAACCCGAATATAAAAATACGAGGAGGATTACGAAAATGGCATACTATTGCGGAGAATGCGCGGTTTGGGTCGGGTCAAGCGATGTGGATCGCTACGGCAGAAGATGGTGCTCCTATTCCAGGAAATACGAAGAATCGAACCAGAATATCTACGGTTGCAGAGGGTTCGTTTATAACGGACGTACCGTATTGACAAAAGTATGCGAAATTCTTGCCATTCCCACCGGTAAATGGTTTGAAGCCTTTGACGCGGTGAAAGACGCTTATGTAGCGCCGAAAAAAACCGAATGGCTCGCGAACTATTGCAAAATCGGGCCTCAGATCGCGGCGAAGCTTGATGCTGACAATGACCGTCACGCCGTAGCCGAATCTTTGATGGATCAGTACATCAAGCCCGCGTATCAGCTTTGGAAAGAAGGAAACAGTGAGCAGTCCGCCATGAAGTACAGGGAGATGGTGCTCACTCTGGCGAAACAGTATTGCCTGGCGTAAATGATGTTGCATGATGATGTTATCGGGCCGGACGGCGAAATGCCGCCCGGCTTTTCAGCGCGGAAAGAGAATTGTTACCTGATCCCCGGGCTCACTGCCTGTGATCGGACACAGATGCATGCGGAATGTGTTCTGTAGTATGTCCTGCCTTTTTTCATTACCGATCGGATGTTGATTCCGGTCGCTCAGATTGCTGAAAAACTGCTTACCGACCGATGATAGCCGACCGGTTCATTTGGAATTGCATATGACCACTCCTTTCCTGTGCAGCATAGCACGAAGAAACAGCCTCGTGGTCTTTTCAGAAGCGACCCCAATTATTTGGCTGATTCGGGTTATGCAGACCGGAATATACAATCATGGGTTGACGAAAGATATGACATACATTATACTTGCGATATAGTAACTCGTGAGTAGAGGTGATACAGATGTCTTTCTTTTGCAGAGAGGACGAGCTGAGAAAGATGCAGCGTCGGTATGATAGTGACAGGTGGGAGTGTGTGATCATCTACGGACGCCGTCGGGTTGGCAAAACAGCGCTGATTAATGAGTTTTGCAAGGGAAAAGCAACGATCTATTTTTCGGCTCTGAATGCGTCCATGCAGGAAAATCTGCGGGCTCTTTCAAAAGCAATCTATCAATATATGCATCCGGAAACTGAAGCTTATCCGGAATATCCGACCTTTGAAAGCGCTTTGGATGAGGTCACACGCCTTGGTAGCGAAAGAATTGTGTTTGTTATCGATGAATATCCCTATCTGGCGAAATCAGAACCGTCGATTTCTTCGCGGCTTCAGCATCTGATTGACCATAAGTGGCAGAACAGTAAGCTGTATCTGATTCTATGCGGATCTTCCATGAGCTTCATGCAGAATCAGGTGTTGGGATATGAAAGTCCGCTGTATGGAAGAAGAACAGCCCAGTTCAAAATTGATCCTTTGACCTACCGTGAGACCGCGGTATTCAATCCTCAGCTCACTCATGAAGAGAATGCCTGGATCTACGGCATTACCGGCGGTGTTCCTCACTATATCAACAAACTCAGTGTTGCCGATGATTTGGACAAAGCCATACTTGACTGTGTTTTTGACCGGTCCGGTTATCTGTTTGAAGAGCCTGAAAACCTTTTGAAGCAGGAACTTCGGGAACCGGGTATGTATAATTCCATTATCAGGGCTGTGGCTGAAGGCGCATCAAAGTTAAATGAGATCTCGACAAAAGTAGGCATGGAAAGTGGTCCCTGCTCGAAATATCTGTCGATCCTGATCGAACTGGGTATTCTGAAGAAGGAAACTCCGATCACGGAGAAAACAGGAAAGAAAACGATCTACATGATCGCGGATAACTTCTTCCGCTACTGGTATCGCTTTGTGCCGCAGAACTTGTCGTTAATTTCATATGGAAGATTTGCGGACGCCTATGACCGCCTGATCAAGGCAAAGATGCATGAATATATGGGGCTCATTTTCGAAAAGATGTGTAAAGAGTATCTGCTGCGATACGCGGCGGACCTGCCGTTTGATCTCATTGATGTCGGTCAATGGTGGGGAAATGATCCGGAGGAGAAAAAACAGATCCAAATTGACATTGTGGGCATACCGGTCCGGGAGGCAGACAGGAAGATCGATACTTATCTGATCGGCTCATGCAAGTTCAGGAATGAGAAAATTGATGTGGATGAACTGGTACGATTGAGGCATTATGCCAAAGTGTTCAATGGAAACGCGTCTTTCCATTATGTGATTTTCTCTCTGGGGGGCTTTACGGAGGCGATTAAGGAAATGAGCGATCAGGTGCGGCTGATTTCTTTGGATGAAATGTATGATTCTTAAAATCAACAGAAAAAGAAGCGCTCTGTCGCTTGCAATACCGGGATCAGCGCGCAGAAGACGGGCCGGACGGCGAAATTGCCGCCCGGCTTTTTCAATCGGTGGACAGGGAACTGATCCAGCATTCTGAGAACATCTCTGCGGGCTATGAAAAACAGGATTACAGAATCGGAAAACCCGCCTGTATGATATGTATTGTAACC
>JAKSQH010000055.1 GCA_024404245.1 Clostridia bacterium | reverse complement strand
TGTATATCAATTGTTTGACAACAGGAGGCTAACAATGGATCGTATTGAGGCGATAAAGGAAAAAGTACATAGCCTGGAAAATGAAGAAAAGCGTACACCTGTTTGGGATTTGCTTACCAGGCTATATGAAGAAAATCCCGAGGACCCGCAGCTTGCGTCTTTATGTATGCGGCAAATGGTAATGTATCTGGATGAATTGGAAGATCCCAGATGGTTCGTACGCGAAAGAGATGATGAGTATGAAGACTATTATGCGTTTTTACAGAAAATTCTTTCCGGTTACGATACATGTTACAGAGATAATGTAGAGTTCCAATGGGCACTTTGCCATTTTTTGGAGTTCTGGCCAACCTACCACTTTATTACGGGAGATACAATTCATGCGGAGGAAGCAGAGCACATAAGGAAAAAAATCATTGATAGATTTATGAGCCGCGATCCGTCTCTGAAAATATTTGAGTATATCGACCAGATCCAGAATTGTGACGGAAGTTTTTTATCGTGTATAAGCACACAGGAACTTCAAACATTACAAACGGAAATAAAAGCATTGAACCTTCAGGATAATTATGCCGATCAGGACTTACTAATGGCTTTTGATGTGATAGCCGAATTATCAAACGGTCGGGTATATGTTAATATCCTGGATATTCCTGTTTCGGGTAACGACAGTAATAAGTGAGACAGCGCAAAAAAATAGCGACAGGTACAGGCGTAACGGAATATATGAACACACGAAGACGGCAGGACCGTCTTCTGTCTCCGATCCACTAACATATAAGGAGATAAATGAAAGGCAAGGACGGTTCTGCCGTCTTGCTGGATTTCAATCCGGTTATTGACTGACAGCAAATGCATATGACATGTGCGGGATTATTCCGCTTTCTCCAGGAAAGAGATTTTACAATATCCCTCAATACTGTCTGTTTTCACATGAACCCATTCCGGATCCTCGCATACTTCCAGCACTATCAGCTTCTGGTGGCGGTACATCCGCATCAGAATCTCGGCTGAAGCGGCCGGTTCCTTACGCAGGTTCAGGCTGCTGTCATCCGCGATATTCTCAACGGACGCGAGATACGCGCCATCCGGCAGTGTGCCGGCAGTAACCGGCATCAGCGTCGGCCTCGGTGTGGGGGTCGCGGGAGGACCGGGTGTATAAAGCAGTTCCGGATCCGGCGTGGGCAGGGGCTTCGCTTTCACGGATACTTTACTCAGTGTGCTGCCGGGGTAGTAGAACGCGAGAATGTCGCTGAAGGTCATACCGTGTACGCCGGCCATCTGCTCCGCTCCGCGCTGGCTCATGCCGACGCCGTGCCCGTAGCGCCGGCTTTCCATGATAAAGGCCGTGTCGGTTTCACGCACGGTGATCAGCTCATTGTCAGCGCCGTATATGCTCAAGCCGAACTCACGGACGACATCCGGGAAGATGTTCAGGGTCACGGTCAGTGGCTCCGATGCCGGCATGAAATCACTTATCCGCGGCGTGGGCGCGGGCTCAGGGGTTGCTGTGGGCTCCTCCGGGGTGATTTCCGGCACGGGTGACGGTGTCGGCGTGGAGAACAGGAACAGATCCTCTTCCTCCTCAACCGGCGGGATGGCTGTTTCGACCGGGATGAGTGTTTTCCCGGACCAGGTGACCGTGATATCCGCTTTTGTCATCAGCCTGTTCGGAGAGGCGTAGCGCGGTGTGTGCACGCTGACCGCGGTTACACTGTCAATCCGGATCATGCTTTCATCGCCGATAAAGCCTTCTTTCGCGGCGGCTTCAATGAGTGACGGATACAGGCGCGCGGATACGGCCGCGCTGAGTTGCGCGCCGTTTTTCTGCAGTGTTGCCTTGCGCACGATGCTTTCCGGGTTTTCCACATCATACGGGTCATCCGTGACCTTATAGCAACCCGGCGCTTCACCGGCCCACACGTGGGCGGGAAGCTCCGTCTGCCCGCCGTTGCTGGCCGCGTACCAGCACTGCGCGGGTTTTCCTTTCCAGGTTACGATGACGCCTTCTGTTTCGAGAATCGCTTTAGCGGCATTGGTGTTCGCCCTGTTAATGCCCATGAATACCTGGTCCTCGGTGGTGTCGGTCATGTCATAATCGCGGGTGTCATTCATCCGTGAAACCGCGTATGTGCGCGCGCAAACGGCCTGTGCCTTCAGCGCCTCAAGCGGGAAGCTGTTGCTCATTTCATACGGTACCACACCGCGCAGATATTCCTCCAGCCCGAGCGTGAGGACCGGCTGCAGCTGACCGCCGGAAACCTTCAGGCTCAGCGTGCCGGGGTAGAACGGACCGCCTTTGGTAAACTGTATCGCGCTGTCGGCGTTGAGCCCGGTCAGGGTCAGGCTGCCGCCGGCGCACAGGCTCATACCCTCAAAGAACAGATACAGCCTGTCGGACCGCACCTGTACGGTGAGGCTGCTGCCGCCGGGGAAGGACAGTTCCGCGCCGTTACCCGTGGCGGCTGTGCAGGCTCCGCTGAGAATCATGTCGATTCTGTCGGTCAGCGCGAGCCGCTTCAGCAGGATGCGCACCCTGATGTCATTTGAGGCACCGGCTTTCGCGCCGGGCACGGGAATTAACAGCGCGCACAGCAGCAGGCAGAGGACCGTACGGATCATTTTTCTCATTTCTTTTTTCTCTGCTCCTCTTTCCACGCGCGGATCTGCTCCACGCGTTCCTTATAGCGGATTTCCTGTCCCTGTTCCGTGGGATGGTAGAAAACGCGGTCCTTCAGGCTGTCGGGCAGGCATTGCATCGCGGTGATCTTTTCGGCGTAGTCATGCGCGTACTGATAGCCTTTGCCGTAGTCCAGCTGCTGCATCAGGCCGGTCGGCGCGTTGCGGATGATCAACGGAACCGGCGCGTCCGGTTCCTTTTCCACCGCGGCGCGCGCGTCCATGTACGCGGTTTCGGCTGAGTTGCTTTTTGAAGCGAGGCTCATATACAGAACGGCTTCCGTCAGGTGAACATTGCATTCCGGCACACCGATGAAATGGCAGGCCTGATACGCGGCTACGCCCACTTCCATGGCGCGCGGGTCGGCAAGGCCGACATCTTCCGCGGCGAAGCGGAGCACGCGCCGGGCGATATACAGCGGGTCCTCTCCGCCTTCCAGCATGCGGGCCAGCCAGTAGACGGCGGCATCCGGGTCGGAGTTGCGCATGGATTTGTGCAATGCGGAAATCAGGTTGTAATGCTCCTCGCCGTCTTTGTCATACATCAGGCTTTTGCGGCTCAGGCACTGGGATAGCGTCTCGTCGGTCACGGCGATGCCGTCCGCGCTGACCTCACCGTTCAGCACGACCATTTCCAGCGTGCTCAGCGCGCTGCGCGCGTCGCCGTTGCAAAAGTTCGCGATCGCCCCGAGGGCTTTGTCGGAGATGGTCACATGATCCCGCCCGAAACCGCGTTCATCGGTCAGGGCGCGCTTCAGCAGGCGGATGATGTCATCCGTGCTCAGCGCGTGGAGTACAAACACCTTGCAACGGCTCAGAAGCGCGCTGTTGACCTCGAAGGACGGGTTCTCCGTGGTGGCGCCGATGAGCACGATGCTGCCTTTTTCAACAAACGGCAGAAACGCGTCCTGCTGCGCCTTGTTGAAGCGGTGGATTTCGTCCACAAAAAGGATTGTGCGCATGCCGTAGGTTCTGTTTTCTTCCGCCTGCATCATGACCTGGCGGATTTCCTTGATTCCGCTGGTTACGGCTGAAAAGTCAATGAAATTCGCTTTCGTGCGGTTGGCGATAATGCGCGCCAGCGTGGTTTTGCCGACGCCGGGCGGCCCCCAGAAGATCATGGAGGAAATGCTGTCGCCCTCAATCAGCCGGCGCAACAGCTTGCCCGGACCGAGCAGATGCTCCTGCCCGGCAAACTCGTCCAGCGTAAGAGGACGCATCCGCGCGGCCAGCGGCTGGCCGGCACCTGTTGTGTAATCCTGTTCTCCGGTCTCCATATGCGGTGATCTTCCTTTCATTGCAAAAAACGGGGTCATATCCGTATTATACAGTATCCCGCGCTGAAAAGAAAGAGCGGGGGGACGCGCCGATGTGTCCGGTGACCGGCGGCCGTGCCACGAAAACACAGCAAAAAAACATGCTTTTGCGAAAATCTCACGCGCAGGCGTTAAGAAACCGGCGAAAATGAGAAGGATCAACCACGGGGAATACGCGTTTTTTCCTTCCGGAAAATGTCATAAAAGGCACCGATGAAAACGGAAACAAACATCGGGGGTTGACTTTACGAAAATGTATGCTATACTACGGAAATCTAAACCGGTTTAGAACAGTGAGAGGAGGCCTGCCCATGCCTGTAACCATCAAGGATGTCGCGGCCCGCTGTAAAATGAGTGTTTCCACGATCAGCAAGGCTTTCAACGGCTACGGTGATATCAGCGCGGAAACGAAGGAAATGATTCACAGAATCGCCGATGAGATGGGGTATTATCCCAATGCTTCAGCGCGCGCGCTGAAGACGAACCGTTCATACAATCTCGGTGTTGTGTTTACCGAGGAAATGAGAAACGGCCTGACGCACAATTTCTTTGCCGCGGTGCTGAACGCGTTCAAGTTTGAGGCGGAAAAATCCGGATATGACGTAACATTTATCAATCACAACATCGGCGGAAGCGGCATGTCCTTTCTGGAGCATTGCCGTTACCGCAATGTGGACGGCGTATGCGTCACCTGCGCGAACTTCTATTCGTCCGAGGTGGTGAAGCTCATTTCCGGCGAGCTTCCGTGCGTGACGGTGGACCATGTGTTCTCCGGCAGAAACAGCGTGATCAGTGACAATGTGTCCGGTATGAGCAAGCTGGTGCATTACGCTTACAGCCTCGGTCACCGCAGGCTTGCCTATATCCACGGGCAGCAGTGCGCGGTGACGGAGAACCGCCTGCTCGGGTTCCACCGCGCGGCCGCGGAGCTGAACCTGCAGACCAGCGAACGCTATATTATGGCCTCCGTATATGACAATCCGGAGGCGGGGTATGAAGCCGTGCTGAAGATGATGGATCAGCCGGAACCGCCCACCTGTATTTTCATGCCGGACGATCAGAGCGCGATCGGCGCGCTGAAAGCGCTGAACGAGCACGGTATCAGCTGCCCCGGGGATGTTTCTCTTGCCGGATATGACGGCACAAAATTCGCCGGGCTGGTAACACCGAGGCTGACAACCGTCCGTCAGGATACGGACACTATGGGCCGGAAAGCGGCGGAGCTTCTGATCCGTGAGGTTGAAGACCGCTCATTCCGCGCCGGCCTGCCTGAAATTGTGCCGGTGACGCTGGTTGAGGGAGAAAGTATCGCGAAAATCTGATAATGACAAACGGCCGGATCCGTGCGATCCGGCCGTTTGTGAACTCTCAGATATCCGACAGCAGCGGTTGCCATTTTTTCTGATCAACCGGCTCCATGCCGATAAAGGTGCAGGTGATGTGTCCTCTTTGAAGGTACCATGTGTCCGTGCCTTCCGGCGGGTTCGCGTCCTTGACTTCATGCCCAAGCCAGAAGCAGAGATCGCCGCGCGGTGTGGTTTCACGCACATACGCGTCATTGTAAATGACGTTGCTTTGCGGGCACATGACCGGCGACTTCAGCCCGGTCACCGGAACGGCGGGGATGTTGATGTTCAGCAACGCTTTTTCGGGCAGCTCTTTTCCGGGCAGCGATTCCGCGAGCGCGATCGCCCAGCCGGTGACCAGCTTCACGGTTTCCTCCGGCGCGTCATAATCCGCGCTCAGCGCGATGGCAAGCTTCCCGTGCATGGCGGCCTCCCTCGCCGCGCCTACCGTGCCCGAGGGGAAAACCGCGCAGGCCGCGTTCGGCCCGTAATTAATGCCGCTGATGACCAGCTCCGCTTCCCGGAAAAGCTCCATGATGCCGACGCGCGCGCAGTCAACCGGTGTTCCGCTGATAGCCCAGGCTTCCTCGGCGCCTTCCATTTCTTTCCGGGCCGCGATGACCGGCTCCGTGATGGTGAAGGAATGGCCCTTCGCGCTTTGCTGCAGGGCGGGCGCGCAGACACGTACCCGGTGACCGCGGGCAGCCGCCGCGCGGCACAGCATGCGCAGATATCCGCTGTCAAAACCGTCATCGTTTACAAGCAAAATGTTCATTCACGTCACCTCACTGCAGAATTGTGTTTCAGTGTACAGGAAACACCGCCGGTTGTCAAACCGGCGAAAGGCGAACGTTCGGACAAAAATACAGGAAAGGAACACGGTTATGCTTTACGCGCGCGTGTTCCGCGGTTATAATATTCGAATATCGGGGAAGCCCGATCCCTTGAAATGAAGGAGGAACGTATTATGAAGAAGATCATTGCTCTGCTGCTCGCGGCCGTGATGATGATGACCGCCTGTGCCGCCATGGCCGACGAAGCCTTCATTATCGGCTCTATCGGACCGACCACCGGCCCTTATGCTCAGTACGGTTCCGCCGTTGAAAACGCGGCGAAGCTGGTTGCTGAAGAAATCAACGCGCTGGGCGGTATTCAGTTCACCGTACTCGGCGAAGATGACCAGGGTGACGGCGAGCTGGCTGTGAACGCCTACAATAAGCTGATGGACGAAGGCATGGATATCCTGCTCGGTACCGTTACTTCCGGTGCCTGCATGGCCGTTGCCAGCGTCGCGAATGAGGAGCGTCTGTTCATGCTGACCCCCTCTGCCTCCAATGACCTGGTCAACCAGAGCGGCGATCAGATCTTCCAGGTCTGCTTTACCGACTCCAACCAGGGCGCCGGCAGCGCCGAGTGGATCAAGGCCAACCGTCCCGACGCGAAGGTCGGCATTATCTACAACAACGCGCTGGATTATTCCATCGGTATCACCAATTCCTTTGAGAACACCGCCGCGAAGATCGGCCTGGAAATCATCGCGAAATCCGCTTTCTCCGATGACGCCGCCGCCGATTTCTCCGTGCAGGTTGCCGCGATGAAGGATGCCGGCGTGGACTTTGTGTTCCTGCCCATCTACTACACGCCCGCCATCACCATCCTGACCCAGGCCAAGGCTGCCGACTACGCGCCCACCTTCTTCGGTGTGGACGGCATGGACGGTGTGCTGGAAGTTGAAGGTCTGGACAAGGATCTGGTGCAGGGCGTTTACATGCTGACCCCCTTTGACGCCACCGCCACCGATGAAATGACCGTGAACTTTGTGACCAAGTATGTCGAGCGTTACGGCGCCACCCCCAACCAGTTCGCCGCGGACGCCTATGACGGCATGTACATCCTGAAGCTGGCTATCGAGACCGCCGGCCTCACCGCCGATATGAGCTATGAGGATATGTGCGAGAAGCTGGTTGCGGTTATGCCCACCCTGCAGTACAAGGGTCTGACCGGTGACATGACATGGTCTGCCGACGGTACCGTATCCAAGCTGCCCAACGCCGTGATGATCGAAGGCGACCATTACGTAAGCGCGGAGTAAGCATATTCCGTCTGTCCGGCCGTGAAACGGCCGGACGCCGGTTTCCCGGCAGGGTAATCAACAACAGCCGGCGTTTTTACGCGCCGGTTGATGTTGATTACTTTTTGTTGTTGAAGGAGGACCCCATATGATCTCGTTCCTTTCCCATCTGGTCAACGGACTCAGCCTCGGCAGCGTATACGCGATCATTGCCCTCGGCTACTCCATGGTTTACGGCATCGCGAAGATGCTGAACTTTGCCCACGGCGACGTGATTATGGTGGGCGCCTACATCTCCTTCTGCGCCTCGCAGTACTGGGGCCTGTCACCGCTGGTCTCCGTGCTTTGCGCCATGGTTGTGTGCACGGTGCTGGGCATCATTATTGAGCGTCTGGCTTACAAGCCCCTGCGGCAGGCCGGTTCTCTGGCTGTGCTGATCACGGCCATAGGCGTCAGCTATCTGCTGCAGAATCTGGCGCTGCTGATCTGGGGCGCGAACCCGAAGGTGTTCTCGTCCGTTATCGGCTTTGAAGGCTTTACCGTGTTTGACGGGCAGCTGAAGATCACCGGCGAGGTGGTTGTAACCGTGATCACGTGTGTGGCGGTTATGCTGCTGCTGACCTGGTTCACCGGCAAAACCAGAACCGGCCGCGCCATCCGTGCCGTTTCGGAGGACAAGGGTGCCGCGCAGCTGATGGGCATCAATGTCAATTTCTCCATTTCGCTGACGTTCGCGATCGGTTCCTTCCTGGCGGCGATCGCGGGTGTTCTGCTCTGCTCCAGCTACAACACGCTGATGCCGACCACCGGCTCCATGCCGGGCATCAAGGCCTTTACCGCGGCTGTGTTCGGCGGCATCGGGTCCATTCCGGGTGCCATGCTGGGCGGCATTCTGCTGGGCCTGATCGAGATTTTCGGCAGAGCCTATATTTCCACTGAACTGGCGGACGCGATCGTGTTCGCTGTGCTGATCATCATCCTGCTGGTCAAGCCTTCGGGCCTGCTCGGCAAGAATGTACAGGAGAAGGTGTAAGAGAATGAGCAAAAAGTGGAAGAAATACGGGAGCTACGCCCTTCCCTTCGCCCTGGTGATTGTCGGCTTTATTGTCAGTGAGATCCTGATCGCGGGCGGAAACATGAGCCGTTCCCTGAAGGGACAGCTGATTCCGATCTGCGCGTATATCGTCATGGCGCTGTCGCTGAACCTGGTTGTCGGTTTTTCCGGCGAGCTGAGTCTGGGACACGCGGGCTTCATGAGTGTGGGCGCGTTCTCCGGCGCGATTGTCTCCGGCTGGCTGCTGAACGGCGCCGGCATGGAAAACGAGACGCTGCGCCTGATCATCGCGCTGGTGACCGGCGGCGTGTTCGCCGGTATCACGGGCGTGCTGATCGGTATTCCCGTGCTGCGTCTGCGCGGTGACTATCTTGCGATTGTTACTCTTGCTTTCGGCGAGATCATCCGCAATGTGCTGAACTGCCTGTATTTCTCCGTGAATGACAGGAAGTTGCTGGTCGGCTTCAATAACGCGAACCTGCCCGGTACGATCCTTGTGAACGGCCCGCAGGGTGCCGTGAAAGTCGCGAAGATCGCGACCTTTGAAGTCGGCTTCGCGCTGGTGCTGTTCACGCTGCTTGTAATCATGAATCTGGTCCGCAGCCGTTCCGGCCGTGCGATCATGGCCATCCGCGACAACCGTATCGCCGCCGAGGCCAGCGGTCTGAACGTGACCAAATATAAAATGATGGCTTTTGTGACATCCGCGGTGCTGGCCGGTATGGCCGGCGCGCTGTACGGCCTGAGCTTCTCCACATTCGCCGCGGCGAAGTTCAAGTTTGACACATCCATCAACATCCTGGTGTTTGTTGTACTCGGCGGTATCGGCAATATTCCCGGCTCCATCATCGCCGCCGCGGTGCTCACGATTCTGCCGGAGCAGCTGCGCGCCTTCAGCGATTACCGTATGCTGGCGTACGCGGTTGTGCTGATTCTGATGATGCTCATCACTAACAACGCGAAGCTGAAAGGCTTTGTGATGACGATCCGTGAAAACAGAAAGAAGAATAAAGTATCAGCGGCCGTAACGGCGGCACAGACGAAAGGAGGGGAGCAGGCATGACACAGTCCTCAAAACGTCATCCGGACACAAAGATGGTGCCGGTTCCCTCCACATCCATTATTCCCGAGCGGGATCTGGGCAAGCTGCCTGTGCTGGAGTGCCAGCATCTCGGTATTGACTTCGGCGGTCTGAAAGCCGTGGACGATTTCAACATCACCATCGGCAGAACCGAGATCGCGGGTCTGATCGGCCCGAACGGCGCCGGCAAAACCACCGTGTTCAATATGCTGACAAAGGTGTATGAGCCCACCCGCGGAACGGTTATGCTCAACGGTATTGACATGCACGGTATGGATACCGTGCAGGCAAACAAGCAGGGAATCGCCCGTACCTTCCAGAACATCCGCCTGTTCTCCAACATGACCGTGGAGGACAATGTCCGCATCGGTCTGCACAATCAGATCCGCTACGGCATGTTCAGCGGGATTCTGCGCGCGCCGTCCTTCTGGAAAAAGGAAAAGCAGCAACACGAAAAGGCGCTGGAGCTGCTGAGCATCTTTGATATGCAGGACCTGGCCGATGTGCAGGCCGGCTCTCTGCCTTACGGCGCGCAGCGCAGGCTGGAGATCGTGCGCGCGCTGGCCACAAACCCGAGCCTGCTGCTGCTGGATGAGCCGGCTGCCGGTATGAACCCGCACGAAACCGAGGAACTGATGAACAATATCATCAAAATCCGTGACCGGTTCCAGATTGCCATCCTGCTGATCGAGCACGACATGAACCTGGTTATGGGCATCTGCGAGGGTATCTGTGTGCTGAATTACGGCCGTATCATCGCCAAGGGCACCGCGACGGAGATTCAGCAGAACCCCGTGGTGATTGAGGCCTATCTGGGCAAACAGAAGAAGGAGGCGCAGGAAGCATGAGTCTGCTTGAAATCAGGGACATCCACGTGTTTTACGGCGCCATCCACGCGATCAAAGGTATTTCCTTCAACGTAAACGAGGGCGAGATCGTGACGCTGATCGGCGCCAACGGCGCCGGCAAGTCCACCACGCTGAATACCGTTGTCGGTTTGCTGAAGCCGCGCAGCGGCGAGATCCTGTTCAACGGAAAGAATATCAACGGCGTGTCCGCCAACAAAATGGTATCACTGGGTATGGCGCTCTGCCCGGAAGGCCGGCGCATTTTCCAGCAGATGACCGTGCGCGAGAATCTGGAAATGGGCGGCTTTACCCGGAACAAGACAGAGATTGTGCCGTCCGTTGAAGAAATGTTCACCCGTTTTCCGCGCCTCAGGGAGCGCGAAAACCAGATTGCCGGCACCCTGTCCGGCGGCGAGCAGCAGATGCTGGCCATGGCCCGCGCCCTGATGAGCAAGCCCAGACTGCTGATGCTGGACGAGCCTTCCATGGGTCTGGCGCCTATCCTGGTGGAGCAGATTTTTGATATTATCCGTGAGCTGCATGAAGCGGGAACCACGATTCTGCTGGTGGAGCAGAACGCGCAGATGGCCCTGTCGGTCGCGGACCGCGCTTATGTGCTGGAAACCGGTACGATTTCCATGTCCGGCGACGCGTCCGAGCTGCTGGAAAATGACGATGTGCGCAAAGCCTACCTCGGAAGCTGATAACTGAACAGAAATTTTCACGGGAAGTCAGACCATCCGGAACCGCGCGTTGCGAAGTGTCCGGAGCTTGCGGATGATCGCAAAGCCCTTTGGTCGGCCCGCAGGCCGAAACCCTTTCCCGTAAAATGAACTAAGCGGATGAATTAGCGGGCGGAGAAATTATTCTCCGCCCGCTTGATTCTCCGCCGGTGGCACCTCATCCCATGCCTGTTCGTCCGGCTTGTTTTCCATGATCTCCTCCATGGTCAGCTGTTCAATCGCTTCCTCAATTTCCGGTACGCGTACGGGCTGCGCTTTTGTCCGCGGTGCCCGCGGTACGGACTGTGCGGTCACCCGCAGCTGCTGCGGCAGGTCAACCGCTTTCTTTTTGCCCAGCTTATCCTGCACAAGTGACAGCACGTCAAACCAGGTTTCCGGTGTGCATCGCACCGCGGTGCGCATCCACCACTTCGGCGCGTAGAAAAGAATCAGGCATTTTTCCGGCCAGAGCTGAACCCGCGCGACATTTTTCCATGCCAGATCCTGTTCGCCGACGGGCAAAACCCGCGTGCCGCCGGACAGCACCGCCTGCTTCGCGAGGGACGGCCTTTTCAGGCGCGCCAGCAGCTTCACCGGGGTGGGGTCGGGAAGGTAATAGCGGATATGAATACCGCTTTTATCAACTATATGATCCGCCAGATCATGCCCCTGCAACAGCAGCACGGCAAGCAGGAGCAGCAGGACGGACGCGATAATCACCGTGACGGTGACCGGAAGCCCGCTGTTCAGTGTGCGGCCCAGCGCGCCGCTGCCGCCGGAAAGCAGCTCCGTAAGCAGCACCAGCAGAAGCAGCACGGCCCCGGCGGGGAAAATGATCCTGGCGGCATCATTCCAGCACATCCAGTCCTTTACGGGAATCCGCTCTGTACACCAGGCAGCGCGGGCCGGGTTCCTGCCGAGGTTCGCGCCGCAGTACGGGCAGACCTCACCGACCGGAACATCCTTCGCGCATTTTTTGCAGTACGCGGTCAGCACCCGGCATCGCTTCCTTTCATTTCGGCATCATGCGGTTATTGTATCCGGTTTTGCCGCTTTTTTCAAGGGAGACGCGGGCGCGCTTCAGGCGGCCTCGTCAAATAAGCCTTGACGGAAATATGCGGTAAATGTTATAATTTCCTGTAAATCAGTACATCCGGGAGGGAATACAATGTCCGGTCATTCCAAATGGCATAATATTCAGGCTAAAAAAGGCAAGGCTGACGCGCAGCGCGGAGCCATTTTTACCAAGATCGGCCGTGAAATCGCGATCGCTGTCCGTGAGGGCGGCGCGAACCCCGAATCCAACGGCAAACTGCGTGATGTTATCGCCAAAGCCAAGGCGAACAACATGCCCAATGATAACATTCAGCGCTCCATCAAAAAGGCCAGCGGCGAGCTGAGCAACGTGATCTATGAAGAAATCACCTACGAAGGCTATGCCCCCGGCGGCGTTGCCGTTATCGTGGATACCATTTCCGACAACCGTAACCGTACCGCGAGCGATATCCGTCACTGCTTCGCCAAATACGGCGGCAACCTGGGCACCACAGGTTCCGTCGGCTTCATGTTTGACACCCGCGGCGTGCTGGTGGTTGAGCGTCAGCCCGGTATGGATGAGGACGAGATGACCATGATCGCGCTGGATGCCGGTGCTGAGGATCTGAAGGCCGATGATGATGTGTTTGAGATCTGGACGGATCCCAACGAGTTCTCCGCCGTGCGTGAAGCGCTGGAAAAGCAGGGCCTGACCTTTATCTCCGCGGATGTTCAGAAGATTCCGCAGAACACTGTCGCCGTTACCGATCCCGACACGCTCGACAAGATCCAGAAGATGCTGGACCTGCTCGAGGAGAGCGATGACGTGCAGAATGTGTATCATAACGCCGAGCTTCCCGAAGAAGAGGACGACGAAGACTGATTGTAAACGCCAAAGTGAAGCGCCGGAGCGGATGCTCCGGCGCTTTTGCACGGTTGAAGCGGTGCTGCGGGTTAACGTACGGTCGCTTTACAGCAGCTGAATATTCGCTTTTCTGCAGGCTTCCCCGTGTCTTTCAGGTAGCCGAAGGGATTGTATTGCTGGAAAAGTAAACAAGAAAA
>JAKSQH010000054.1 GCA_024404245.1 Clostridia bacterium | reverse complement strand
ACGCCCTGGGCATCCGTGAACAGCTGCTGTTCCCCGAAATCGAGTATGACAAGGTTGAGAAGATCCGCGGTATGGAAATGATCTTCGTAACCACCGCCAATACCGACGAGGAATGCATGGAACTGCTGAAGCTGTTGGGCATGCCCTTCGCGCAGGCGTAATTGAAGGAGGAAGAAAAAAGTGGCTAAGCTGAGCATGAAACTCAAGCAGTCAAGAGAACCCAAGTTCTCCACTCGCGCTTACACCCGCTGCCGCATCTGCGGCCGCCCCCACAGTGTGCTGCGCAAGTACGGCGTGTGCCGTATCTGCTTCAGAGAGCTGGCCTATAAGGGCCAAATCCCCGGTGTCCGCAAGGCCAGCTGGTAAGCGGGGAAGAACGGAAGGAGGTTCTATTCATGATTATGAACGATCCCATTGCCGATATGCTCACCCGCATCCGCAACGCGCAGGTCGCAAAGCATGACGCTGTGACGCTGCCCGCCAGCAACACGAAGAAGGCCATTGCCAAGATCCTTCTCAATGAAGGTTACATCAAGGCTGTGGACTACATCGATGACGGACTGCAGGGCGAGATTAAGATCACGCTCAAGTATCTGAACGGCAAACAGACCCCTGTTATCGCGGGTCTGAAGCGTATTTCCAAGCCCGGTCTGCGTGTATACGCCCGGTGCGAGGAACTGCCCAAGGTCCTGGGCGGACTGGGCATCGCCATCATCAGCACCAGCAAGGGTCTGATGACTGACAAGGAAGCACGCGCCAACAACATCGGCGGCGAAGTGCTTGCCTACATCTGGTAATAAACCGACACGCACTCAGGAGGTGTAACGACAATGTCCCGAATCGGAAAACTTCCGATCACAGTCCCCGCGGGCGTGACGGTTACGGTGGATGAGAACAACCTGGTGACTGTCAAAGGCCCCAAAGGCACACTGAGCCAGCAGGTAAATCCCGCGATCACTCTGAAGCAGGAAGGCAACATTCTGACGCTGGAACGCCCCACCGACTCCAAGCCCAACAAGACGATGCACGGTCTGTACCGTGCCCTGGTGAACAACATGGTCGTCGGCGTGACCGACGGCTTCACCAAGACCCTTGAGATGGTCGGTACCGGTTATCGTGCCGCTGCCGAAAACGGCAAGAAGCTGACCATCAACATCGGGTTCTCCCATCCCGTCATCCTCGATGCTCCGGATGACATTACCTTCGAAACGCCCAACCAGACCACAATCGTGATCAAGGGCAGCAACAAGCAGCAGGTCGGTAACCTTGCCGCGGATATCCGTGCCATCCGTAAACCCGAACCCTATCTGGGCAAGGGCATCAAGTATCAGAATGAGCACATCCGCCGTAAGGAAGGCAAGGCCGGTAAGAAGTAAGAGAGGGAGTGACTGCAAATGTTCAAAAAGCGTGACCGTAATGAGGTGCGCGTGATCCGTCACGCGCGGGTCCGTAAAAAGATCAGCGGCACCCCTGAAATGCCGCGTCTGTCTGTTTACCGCTCCAACAAGCATATTCAGGCTCAGATCATCGACGATACCAAGGGCATCACTCTGGTGAGCGCTTCTACGCTTGATCCGCAGCTGAAGGCTGAGTTGGCCGATGTCGACAAGAAGGGTGCCGCCAAGCTGGTAGGCAAACTGATTGCTGAGCGCGCCAAGGAAGCCGGCATCACGACTGTGGTCTTCGACCGCGGCGGTTATGTATATACCGGCCGTGTGGCGGAAGTTGCCAACGGTGCCCGTGAAGCCGGACTTGAGTTCTAAGAAGGAGGACAACGCAATGCAACGGTTTGAACAGGTCAGCGAGTTCAAAGAGCGTCTGGTAGCCGTGAACCGCGTTTCCAAGACCGTCAAGGGCGGCCGCAACATGCGGTTCTCCGCGCTGGTGGTCATCGGCGATGAAAACGGTCGTGTCGGCGCCGGTATGGGCAAGGCTGCCGAAATTCCCGAAGCCATCCGTAAGGCTAAGGAAGACGCCAAGAAGCATATGGTGAATGTGCCGATTGCCGGCACTACCATTCCCCATGAATCCACCGGATATTTCTCCACCGCGAAGAGCGTGCTGCTGCCCGCTCCCGAAGGTACCGGCGTTATCGCCGGCGGTGCTGCCCGTGCTGTTCTTGAACTGGCCGGCATCAAGGATATCCGTACCAAGAGCTACGGTACCAACAATCCCATCAACATGGTTAAAGCCACCGTTGTCGCCCTGAAGCAGCTCCGCAGTGCTGAGCAGGTCGCCAAGATGCGCGGCAAGGCCGTTGAAGAGATTCTGGGCTGAGGAGGGAAAGACGATGAAACTGAAGATCACATTGACCAAGTCTCCCATCGCCAGCCTGCCGAAGCACAAGGCGACTGTGGCCGCACTGGGTCTTCGCAAGGTCGGACAGACCGTGACCCAGCCTGATAACGCCGCGATCCGCGGACAGATCTTTGCCGTGAAGCATATGGTAAAGGTCGAGGAAGTTGACGAGTAAAAGGAGGAGTACCCCATGAAACTGCACGAGTTGCAACCCGCTGACGGTTCTGTGACTGCTCCGAAGCGTCTTGGCCGCGGCGTCGGTTCCGGACTGGGCAAGACCTCCGGTAAGGGTCATAAAGGTGCCAAAGCCCGCAGCGGCGGCGGCAAGCGCCCGGGATTTGAGGGCGGCCAGATGCCTCTGTACCGCCGTGTTCCCAAGCGCGGATTTACCAATATCTTCGGCACTGAATATGCTGAAGTGAATGTTGAGCGTCTTGAGATCTTCGAGGACGGCGCGACCGTTACCGTAGAAGACCTGCTTGATGCCGGTATCATCAAAAAGACTCTGGACGGCGTGAAGATCCTCGGCAACGGCGACCTGACAAAGAAGCTGACCGTAAAGGCTCAGAAGTTCACCGCCTCAGCGAAGGAGAAGATCGAAGCCGTCGGCGGGAAAGCCGAGGTGATCTGACATGATCGAAAGTATCCGCAAAATGTGGAAAATCGAGGAACTTCGCAAGAAGATCCTGTACACCTTCTTCATGTTGCTGATCTACCGTCTGGTCGGCGTTATTCCGGCACCCGGTGTTGACGCCGCTGCCGCTATGGCCGGACAGAACGGAAACACTCTTCCCCTGTTGGAGCTGGTCAACATGATGACCGGTAACAACTTCAGCCAGATGACCATTATGGCCATGGGTATCACACCCTACATCAACGCCAGCATCATCATGCAGCTGCTGACCATCGCCATTCCGGCCCTGGAACGCATGCAGAAGGATGAGGAAGGCGACGGACGTCAGAAGATTCAGCAGATCACCCGTTATGTAACGGTTGCTCTCGCTGCCATTCAGGCTATCGGCCTGGTACGCGGCCTGAACTACATGAAGTCCGGCTGGTTCAACTACATTCTGGTTGGCGTCAGCATGGCCGGCGGTTCCGCTCTGGCTATGTGGATCGGCGAGCGTATCACCAAGAAGGGCGTCGGCAACGGCGTTTCCCTGCTGATCTTCGCCGGTATCATCTCCAACCTGTTCAACGGCATCGTATCCGGATTCCAGACCGCTTCCACCGGTGGAACCACGAGCGGCTGGGTCAACCTGATTGTGATTGTTGTCACCTGCGTACTGATGACCGTTGTTGTTACTTTCGTTGAGCTCGGCGAGCGCAGGATTCCCCTGCAGATCTCCAAGCAGGTGAAGGGTCGCCGCGTATACGGCGGACAGAGCACCCATATGAGCCTCAAGGTTGTGGCTGTCGGCGTGCTGCCCCTGATCTTTGCTTACAGCTTCCTGGCTTTCCCCGGAACGATCGCCCAGCTGATCGATCCCAGTGCGAGCGGATGGTTCACCCAGTGGTGGATGAGAACCATGTATACCGGCAGCGTCTGGTACATGATCATTTCCGCCCTGCTGATCATCGCCTTCACGTTCTTCTATTCCTCCATCAGCTTCGACCCGAAGCAGCAGGCTGAACAGCTGCAGCAGCAGGGCGCGGTGATTCCGGGACAGCGCGGCAAGAATATCCGCCAGTATCTGCAGAACATCGTGAACCGTCTGAACCTGTTCGCCGCCCTGTTCCTGGCGATTCTGGCCGCTATTCCTACACTGCTCCTGCGTCTGGCCGGTGTGAACGTGCCCTTTGCCGCTTCCTCCATCCTGATCGCCGTGAGTGTAAGCCTGGAAACCATCCGCACGATCCAGGGCGAGATGAGTGTACGCGGTATCGACATGGATATGGAAAACGTGGGCTTCATGTAATAGCCATACGCGCCCCGATTCCGGCAGCTACCGGAATCGGGTGCGCATTGTGTTATAACATGTGTACTCAAGAAAGGAGAGCCTCAAATGAATGTTATCTTTTTGGGACCTCCCGGTGCAGGTAAAGGCACTCAGGCGCAGAAGATCTGCGCGAAGCTGAACATTCCCCAGATCTCCACGGGAGATATCCTTCGCCGTGCGATTAAGGACGGAACGGAAACCGGATTGAAGGCAAAGAGTTACATCGATGCCGGCAAACTGGTGCCGGATGAAGTGATTATCGATATCGTGAAGGAACGACTGGCCATGGAAGACTGCGCCGGCGGATACATCCTTGACGGATTCCCCCGCACGGTACCTCAGGCTGAAGCGCTTTCCACCTTCGCGGATATTGACAGTGTAATTGAGCTGGCTGTGGAAGATCAGGTACTTGTAAACCGCCTCAGCGGACGCCGTGTTTGTCTGAACTGCGGCGCTACCTATCACATCAGTATGCTGAACGGACGCGAAGAATGCTCGGTATGCGGTGAGAAACTGGTACAGCGGGCGGATGACAAAGCGGAAACAGTATTGAACAGACTGACGGTTTACCATGATCAGACAGCGCCTCTGATCGGTTTCTATGAAGCCAGGGGGTTGCTGAAGAAGATCGACGGAGATCAGGGTATGGACAATACTTTTGCCGCAATTCTCAAAGCATTGGGAGCGGAAGCATGATCATCCTGAAAAATTCGAACCAGATCGGAAAGATGCGGGACGCGGGAAAAATCCTTTACGAGGTGCTGACCGAGGTCAAAGAGGCTGTAAAGCCCGGCGTATCGACAGAAGAACTGGACGAGCTTGCGGAGAAACTGATCCGGAAGAATCACGCGATTCCGTCAAGCCTGAATTATCAGGGATTTCCGAAGAGCATATGCGCGTCCGTAAATGACATGGTTGTGCATGGCATACCCAGCCGTGAAGAGATTCTTACGGAGGGGGATATCGTGTCAATTGACTGTACACTGTTGTATGACGGGTGGCAGTCGGACAGCTGCGTCACGGTCGGTGTCGGCAGTATTTCCGAAGAAGCCGCAAAACTGATTCGTGTTACGGAGGAATGCTTCTTTATCGGTGCGAGAAACGCGATTGTGGGAAACAGGCTGGGAGATATCGGGCACGCTGTCGAACAGCACGCAGTCGCAAACGGTTTCCAGCCGATCCGGGACTATACAGGCCACGGAATCGGACGGGAAATGCATGAGGACCCGTCGGTATACAATTTCGGTCCGGCAGGCAGGGGCTTAAGACTGCGCCGCGGTATGACACTGGCGGTTGAACCGATGATTGTAACCGGAGACTGGCATATCAGAGACCTGGATGACGGATGGGGCGTAAAAACACGTGACGGCGGATTGTGTTCCCACTATGAGCACACACTCGCCATCACGGATAACGGCCTTCCGGAACTCCTGACCTTACCGGGCTTTACCTGGGAGGAGGCAACCTGATGAAGCCGAAAACATATGAAACAGGCCGTATCGTAAAAAGTATTCAGGGTCGTGACGCCGGACGGTACTTTATTGTACTGGCGGAAGCCGTGAACGGTATTGTACCGGTTGCCGACGGACAGACGCATAAACTTGAACGGCCGAAGAAAAAGAAAACGATCCATCTCGAACCGCAACCTGCCGTGATTGACCTTGCCGCCGCGAGAGCGGAAGGCGGTCCTCTGCAGGACAGTGACCTGAGAAGGAAACTGGAAGAATGCGGTTTCTCCATGAAACGCTCGCTGTGCAAGGAGGGCTGACATTGTCCAAGAGCGACGTGATCGAAATGGAAGGAAAAGTCATTGAGGCTCTTCCGAATGCCATGTTCCAGGTTGAACTGCAAAACGGTCACCGGATCATGGCGCATATTTCCGGTAAGATGCGGATGAATTTTATCCGGATTTATCCCGGGGACAAAGTGACCATTGAACTTTCGCCCTATGATCTGACCAGAGGCCGGATCACCTGGCGCAGCAAGAATTGACAGCAGGAGGTATATCGCAATGAAAGTTCGTCCGTCTGTGAAGCCGATCTGTGAAAAGTGCAAGATCATTCGCCGTAAGGGCCGCGTGATGGTCATCTGCGAGAATCCGAAGCATAAGCAGAAACAGGGCTGATCAAACCGAAAAACCGGCGCGTTTGCGCCGGTTTTTCATATTGCCGCGGTATAAGGAATAAACCGCGAACGCTTTACTTTTGTGTGCTGATCGTAAGCCGGCGGTTTTCGATTTCTATTCGTATGTTGCCGTTTTCCGATGTTGAAAGAATGACGGATGTTCCGGCATCAGTCAGGTTTTCTGCGGTTACAGGTGACAGTGTTGCCGTTTTATCCTGTCCGCCGCATGAAATAATCGCGTATTCAGGCTGAACAGCCTGAAGAAACGGCCATGTAGTGGATGTTTCCATACCGTGGTGGCCTGCCTTGAGCAGATCGGCTTTTAGCGGGATGGAATGACGGCCGGCAACCATCACCGCCTCAGCGTCCGCCTCAGCGTCCGCGGCAAGGAGCATGGTAAAGCCGTCATATGATACGGAAAATACAAGAGAACGGTCATTGATGAGCGGAAGCGGAGTTATATCCGGCCAGACAGCGATCATCTCAAGATTGCCGAAGACGAGTGTATCTCCGCGATACATTTTCCGTGCGTTCTTGAATTCCGTTCCGTAATCCGCCGTTCCGGACAGAATTACCGTACCTACGGCATACCTGTCCGTAATATAGTCAAGGTTGCCTGTATGATCCGGGTGGGGGTGCGTAAGTATGAGACAGTCGATCAGGCTGACTTTATTACGGTAAAGCGCTTCGGAAACTTTTTCAAGCGCTGTTGCGGGGCCTGTATCAACCATTACGGTGTATCCGTCACATCCCATCAGCATACAGTCTCCGGCACCGACATTGACAAATTCGGCATAAAAAGACGCGGGATCATCCGCATCTGCCGGTAAAGCAAAAAGAATCAGCAGGATAAACAGAAGATTCCGCGTTAAACGCGCGGCGCAGCGGGCGGTCATGCAAGTTCGGACAGCAGAGTGCGCACCGTGTCCAGCGTGGTTTGCAGGTTGGTAACGTATTCACCGGTGTCCATGCCGGTGGCAAGCACAGAAAGGAATGTATCAATGCCGGAACGAAGCGATACGAGAACGGAACCGTCTATCAGCGTTTTTGTTTCACCGGGAAGGGAAGCACTGAGCGTATTGATCTGCTCGATGCTGTAAACATTGCTGCGTATTCTTGCAAGATTCGCCGCTGTATCGGCTCCGGCGTTCCTGCTCAGTACATTGGTTTGCCGTATCGCCTCATCACATTCGGATTGCATTTTCTGGATATACAGCGTACGGAGCTCATTTCCGGAACTGATGCGAGGAAAGCTGTAAACGCACAGACCGGCGACAACCGCAACCAACAACAGAATGACGATATTTTTAACCCGGCCGCGATTACGTTCGCCGACGGAGATTTTGCTCCTGAGTGCCTGTGAATACCGATCGTACATTGAAACCCTCCGAAAATATATATTAACGTTGCTATTTTAATCGCAAACGGACAAATTGTAAAGGTGGTCCGACTGTGGTAAGATATCCGGGAAGGAGCGGATGTACAGATGGAACGTCATACCGTAGTTCTGGTCCCTGTTTCGGACTATGATGAACAGAAAGTAACTGAAGCCGTAAATACCGGCATCTCACTGCTTGGCGGATGGGAATGCTTTGTTTCAAAAGATGAGAAGATCCTGCTGAAACCGAATCTGCTTACCGGATCTTTGCCTCAGAAAGCGGTGACAACGCACCCCGCGGTATTCGGTGCCGTGGCGGCATCACTGCGCGAAGCCGGATACAGATACCTGCAATACGGTGACAGTCCCGGAAATCCGGCAACTTCGCCGGAAAAGGCGGCGGATACGTCCGGTATCCTTGAACAGGCGGAGAAATACGGCGTGGAACGGGCTGATTTCGACGGGGGTTGTGTTGTACGTTTCCCGGAGGGGAAAACGGCCAGAAGCTTTTACCTTTGCACGGGGGTACAGCAGGCGGACGCATTGATCAGCATCTGCAAAATGAAAACGCACGCGCTGGAACGGATTACCGGCGCGGTTAAGAATCAGTACGGATGTATATGCGGCGTGAATAAAGCGGCAGGTCACGCGCTTTATCCATCGAGTGAGAAATTCGCTGAGATGCTGACAGATCTGCATCGGTGCGTGAAACCGCGATTGCATATCATGGACGGTATTACCGCTATGGAGGGAAACGGTCCTTCATCAGGGACACCTGTGCAGATGAATGTGCTGCTTTTCAGCGCGGACCCCGTGGCGCTTGATACGGTATTCTGCAACCTGATTGATCTGGACCCGGTATCTGTTCCGACATGCACTGCCGGGGCGCACGCGGGAATCGGCACAATGAACCCGGATGAAATCCGCATTGTGACACCGGACGGTGAAATTTCAGCTGAACGCGCGGCGGAGCTGTACGGGAAAGCTGATTTTGACGTCTTCCGCGAAAAACTGCGCAAAAGTCTGTTTATGAAATTTTTACCTCTTCTGCCATCGCTGCAGCATCGCCCGAAGGCGGATATGAAACGTTGCGTCGGTTGCGGTATATGTCAGGAAGCCTGTCCGGTGCCGGAAAAAGCGGTGAAATCCGGAAACGGAAAGAAAGCGGAATATGATTACAAAAAGTGTATCCGCTTCTATTGCTGCCAGGAAATGTGTCCGGTAAAAGCAATCTCAGTCTACAGAAGCCCGTTGAACAAGCTGCTGGGCGGGAAATAACGGAAGGATGCCGCGATATGGGAAAATGGAGCGATGAGCTGGAGCTGAAGATCAGTAAGCTGCCGGATTCGCCGGGTTGTTATATGATGAAGGACGCGGACGGCGTGATCATCTATGTCGGCAAGGCGGTGAACCTGAAAAACCGCGTACGCAGTTATTTCAGGGAAACATATCATACGCCGAAAGTTGCAGCGATGATTTCGCATATCGCGGATTTTGAGATTCTGCTTTGTGAGAGCAACCTTGAGGCGCTGACGCTTGAGTGTAATCTGATTAAGCGTCATATGCCGTATTACAACATTCTGCTGAAGGATGACAAACACTATCCGTATCTCAGGCTTGATCCGAAGGAAGCCTTTCCGCGGCTTACGCTGGCCAGAAGGCAGGAGCGTGACGGCGCGCGGTATTTCGGCCCGTATATCGGTGCCACAGCCGTGCGTCAGGTGATTGACGCCGTACGTGATGTGTTTCCGCTTCGCACCTGCAGCATGGCATTGCCGAATGCCCGGCCGAAACGCCCGTGTGTGAATTATGAGATCGGCCGCTGTATGGCGCCGTGTGCCGGGAAATGCACGGAAGAGGATTACAGAGCCATGACGGACGGCGTGATCAGCTTTCTGAACGGTGACTATAAAGCTGTACTGGCCGGTCTGCGAGCTGAGATGACAGAGGCAGCCGGGAAGATGCAGTATGAGAAGGCCGCGCTGATCAGAGACAGAATACGGGATGTACAGGGTCTGATGGAGCGGCAGATCGCGATACGCACGGACCGCAGCGAACAGGATATCCTCGCGATCGCGCAGGACGGACTGGACGCGATGATACAGATTCTGTACGTGCGTGCCGGCAGAATGATCGGCGGCGATCATTTTTCATTACCCGGGGAAGGCGGAGAGGAACCCGGTGAAGTGCTGCGTTCGTTTATGACAATGTATTATGACGAAGCGGCGATGATTCCGCGCAACGTGCTGTGTCAGACACTGCCGGCCGATGCCGTATCCGAACTGGAACAATGGCTGCGCGAACGGAAAAACGCCGCGGTGACGCTCACGGTGCCGGTTCGCGGGGAAAAACATGAGCTTGTGCTGCTGGCTGAGAAAAATGCCTCGGACGCGCTTGAAAAAAGAAACGCGCGGCAGACAATCCGCGAGGAAAGAACTACGGGCGCGGCGGAGAAGCTGGGCCGTATTCTGGGGCTTGATCATTATCCGCGCAGGATTGAAGGATACGATATTTCCAATACACAGGGTGTCCTCTCTGTGGCCGCCATGGTTGTATTTATCGACGGTGAAGCGGCAAAGAAAGAGTACCGCCATTTCAGGATCCGTACGGTGGAAGGCCCGAACGACTTTGCCTCCATGCGTGAGGTGATCGGAAGACGTTTCGCGCACGCGGAAATGGAACGTGAGGCGGCATCATCGGGAGAAACGGACACATCGATAATGAAATTCAGCGATCTTCCCGACCTGATCCTGATCGACGGCGGCCCGCAGCAACTTGCGTACGCGCTTGAAGCGGCAAAAGAGCATCATGTGAACATTCCGATGTTCGGCCTTGCTGAACGGTTTGAGGAGATCTGGCTTCCGGGGGCATCCGAACCGATCCGGCTGGATCATCACACACCCGAGCTTCAGCTTGTACAGCGAATCCGCGATGAGGCACACAGATTCGGTATAACGCATCACCGCGCGTTGCGCGGAAAAGCGCAAACGCACAGCATGCTGGAGGATATCCCGGGAATCGGTCCGGCAAGACGCAGAGAGCTGCTGAAGGCATTCGGCAGCATCCGTGCGATCAGGGAAGCGGAGCCGGAAAGCCTGAAAAAAGTGAAAGGTATGACCGAAAGCGCCGCCATGGCTGTATACAGCGCGCTGCATGAGGAGAAAAACTGAAATTCAGGATGCGGATCAGGTTTGTTCCGCATCCTGTTTGTTTGCGCGGACATATCCGGACGCATAAAAAAATGGGATAATAGTGAAAATAGTACTTGCTTTTTTGCTTCCTGTGTGATAATATACCAACGTTGTCGCAAGATAACACGCTGATGTAGCTCAGTAGGTAGAGCGCATCCTTGGTAAGGATGAGGTCGCCGGTTCGAATCCGGCCATCAGCTCCAGAAATGCCCGGGCCGTTGTATCAATGAGCCCGGGTGTTTTTGTATTTATTGCGAGCTTGGCACAGACGGAATGATATGCGGAAACAGACGATCCTAATATATCGGCTGTATTGGAATACTCAAAAACACAGAAAAGTGGGAAATGTGATTGAAAATAGGGTTATATATCGAAAAAGAGTGGGAAAAGAACATATATATATGAATGAAATTACACAGAAGTGGAAATGAATAAAAACAGGGCGGCGTCCGGATGATAAACGGACAAAAAAAGCGGTCCGGTTTATCCCGGACCGCTTAAAGCATCAGAAACCGATGAACTCTGACTGTTCCGTTTATTCGGCGAATTCCACTTCGTATTCGTCGTTCATATCCAGCAGATCGGCTTTGACGAAGCCGCGCACTTTCCGCGCGCTGTCTTCAACATAAGCCCAGTCACCCATTGTACCCAGCCAGATGACTTCCGTACCGGCGGAGAGCTTCGCGAGGGAACCCATGGTGAAGAGCGGATCATCGGTGACGAATGTATCGCTCAGAACCACCGCGACCGCGTCATTGAACCACAGACGGTCAACATCCGCGTTCTTTGGCAGCGCATCCTCTTTGATGTATCCGAAGCGCATCTGGTCCTTGCTGATCGCGTATTCAATCATGATATAGCCGTTCTCATAACCGAAGACCTCAATCCAGTCATTGGTGGAGACAACGGCACCCTTACCCTTGGAATTAACGGAGCGTACATAGTCACTGCCGGGACCGGAGTATACTTCGTATTTCTTACCTCCGGTGAATTTGACACTGGTGGGATTCAGCTCATTGGAATAGGGAAGAACGGGCGGCGCGGTCAGCTTGGATTTCGCGGTTTTCAGTGTGGTCGGGAAACCGGAGAGGTTCACATAGCGCAGATCAGTCTGGACGGTACCGTTCGCGGTGCCGATTTTTTTGCGGGTTTTGGCATTTGTGTATGTCAAGCTTGTGGAGCGCACATCGATCATGACCGAGTCCTTGCTGTCCTCAAGATACATATAGTACAGATTCCAGGTGCTTTTGCCGTATTTCCAGGCATAGTATTTATTGGTGCTTCCTTTTTCATAGGTGACATACAGGCCGTCGGCTCCATCAACATCAACCGCGTCGATTGTTACGGATGTGTCGCCCTGGGGGATGGCTTTGGAAGTGCGCGTCCAGTAAGCCCAGTTGCCATCCTTGCCGGGCTTGAATACGACGAGCATATGGTTACTGCCGCTGCGAAGCATGACAAAGTAATAGCCGATGTCAGAATAATCGACCGTGCTTTCGACTTTGTAACCGTCATAAGTCTTGTGAGAGGAAAGGTAGGCACTGATTCCGGCGGGAACTGTGTCCGCGGAGGCGAAGCTCAGGCTCGCGCAGATGAGAATCAGGCACAGCAGGACTGAGATGATCCGTTTCATTTAATGAACCTCCATTCATAATCGGTGATTGGTTGACTGTATGTAGATATTACAATTATTATCCGAAAGTGTCAATAAAAAATGACAGAAATATGAGCATATATTACGGAAACTTTACAGGAATGTTCAATTATGATACAATGTGCTTGCGCATGACTGGACTTGATGAAAAGGAGGTCCGTATATGAACAGACGTAGTATTCTGTGCGCGGTTGCCGCGCTTATGATCGCGCTTGCCCCTGCGGGCGGAGCGATGGCTCTGAAAAGCAGTACATTAGGCCCCGGATCATCCGGAACAGAGGTTGTTCAGCTGCAGAAAGCCCTCATTGAGCTGGGCTATCTGAGCGGTACGGCTGACGGAAAATTCGGTCCGAAAACAGAAAGCGCGGTCATCGGATTCCAGAAGGCAAACGGACTGACCGCGGACGGACTGGCCGGCTCGGGAACGCTCGGCAAACTGTACGCGAAAAGCGGACGGGACGGGTCGGGCAGCGGAAAAACGGGCACAGCGGGCGGAATATCCGCTGAAAAAGCCCCTTCTGTTCCGGTGACATCATCCGGTAAACTCTTCGGCGGTGACTACAGAACAATCTGCACCGGTGATAACGGAAGCCGTGTGCGGATCCTGCAACAGGCACTGATCGATCTCCGTTATCTGAACGGCACGGCTGACGGAAAGTTCGGCGTGAAGACAGAAAACGCGGTGAGGGCTTTCCAGAAAGCGAACAGACTGACAAG
>JAKSQH010000053.1 GCA_024404245.1 Clostridia bacterium | reverse complement strand
CATCTTCGATGATAACAGATTTTTCAGCCGAAGACAATAATAAAGGAGACAGAGATCCGTCCCCTGTCTCCTGAGATCCGTCCCCTGTCTCCTCAATCGACCCAATCAACTCCAGTAACCGGATTATGTGTCACGGAAAAACATTTTTGACAACAAAAGTGTGATTCTATCAGCATAAGTTTAATATAATTATGTGATTTTGTGTTGCATTTTTCACTTCTTCTGCATACAATAAAAGTGTGAGAATACCCCCTAAAACATTAAATAAAAGTGTGAGAAGTGGAACTATGGAACGATTGATTTTGAACAAGCTATTGGAGTGGAAGAATTCACCATACCGCAAGCCGCTGATCTTAAAAGGTGTGCGTCAGGTCGGTAAGACATGGATTCTCAAGGAATTCGGCAGACGCTACTATGAAAATACTGCCTATTTCAACTTTGATGAAAACGAAGAATACAAGCAGTTTTTTGAGACTACCAAGGATGTTGACCGTATTCTACAAAACCTAATGCTGGCTAGTGGGCAGAAAATCGAGCCTGAAAAAACACTGATTATCTTTGATGAGGTACAGGATTGCCCGAAGGTCATCAATTCTATGAAATATTTCTGTGAGAACGCACCACAGTACCACATTGCCTGTGCTGGCTCGTTGTTGGGCATTGCCCTTGCAAAACCGTCCTCTTTCCCCGTGGGTAAGATCAATTTTATGCAGATCGATCCTATGACCTTCACGGAGTTCCTACTGGCAAATGGTGATGAGAACCTTGCGAAGTATCTGGAGCAGGTGGATTCGATTGAAGCGATTCCAGATGCATTTTTCAATCCTCTCTACGAAAAACTAAAAATGTATTATGTGACTGGCGGTATGCCGGAGTCTGTTAAGATGTGGACAGAAGCACGGGATGTTGCCGCCATGCAAGAGGCGCTGTCTGGCATTATCGGAGCATACGAGCGTGATTTTGCCAAGCATCCCAATCTCAGTGAATTCCCCAAAATATCTATGATCTGGAAATCGTTGCCATCGCAGCTGGCGAGAGAAAACAAAAAATTTATATATAAGGTTGTGAAAGAAGGTGCGCGTGCCCGCGAATACGAGGATGCGTTACAATGGCTTGTTGATGCCAGACTGGTACACAAAATCTACCGTAGCGCCGCTCCCGGTCTCCCTGTTGCGGCGTATGATGACCTGTCTGCATTCAAGATTTATCTGGTGGATGTAGGCTTGCTTCGCCGGCTAGCCCAGCTTGCGCCGACGGCCTTTGGTGAGGGCAATCGCCTTTTTACGGAGTTCAAGGGCGCTCTGACGGAAAACTTCGTGCTACAAACATTGATTACCCAATTTGAAGTGGTGCCTCGGTACTGGACTCAGACCAACCCACCGTATGAGGTGGATTTCCTGATTCAGAGAGAAAACGATATTTTCCCTGTGGAGGTTAAATCTGAGGCTAATACTACCAGCAAGAGCCTGAAAAAGTTCAAGGAACTGTTCCCAGATCAGGTCAAGCTCCGTGTCCGCTTCTCACTGGATAATTTGAAACTGAACGATGATGTACTGAACATTCCGTTGTTTATGGCAGATCAGGCAGATAGATTGATTGGGGTGGCGTTAGAAAAGAAGCCCTGCTTTGGTCGGTAATAGTTCGTCAATGCAAAAAGGTGTATTTTGACCTGCTATATATGTACTACAGAAAAAATGGAGGCAAATATGCAATTATCAGAAATTAGAATCAAAAATTATAGATTGCTTATTGATGCCAAGCTGGATGTCGATGCCAAAACAACTCTCATCGTTGGCAGAAACAATACAGCCAAGACTTCATGTAGTAGCTGTATCAGTACCGTTCTGCAAGAGGGTGTTTTTTCCTATAATGATTATCCGTTGTCAAAACGCGAAGATCTCCTAAACATGTTTTTGCAGTTCATGGAGAAAAAGATGAGTTATGAGGACCTCTGCAAAAATAGACATTATTTCTATTGAGTTTGTAGTTGATTATTCATTGGATGATCCGGATATAGAGTTGGGAGCATTATCACCTTTCATTATCGATGTTGATGTGGATACCACTACAGCATTAATTCGTGTGGAATATCAGTTGAAAACTGATGAAAACATACTGTGGGAACTGTTTAAGCTCTCTGACCTTCAATGCTTTCTTCGCGCTGACTGTCAGAGGAATGCCGCGCATAGATTACAGCGTTCATTGGCTAATATCACTCCTCTGGCGATATAACGATGCTCAACTCGCATCTTTTCGCCTATATTTGGCAATCTTTTTTCGAATGGGGAATGCTGATCAGCCCTGTTCCAAGCCAATCAGCATATCCCTCATATTGCTATTTTGTCAGTTCACTTGAATTCTGACAAGCGCTTTCTCCTGTACGGCAAATTCAAGAAATGCAACGATGAGTTGAAAAGCTCCTGCGGTTTCCGGTTCATCGAACTGCCTTTCAGAATATTTTTTCATATCTTCAAGATATTCTTCCGGATGCACCGTTACGCTTTCTCCCTCCTGAGAAAAAGCGCCTTCTGCCTGATGATAATCTCTTGTTAATCCCGTCCATTCTGAACCATTGAGCACCGGCTCACGCAAGATATCATCCAGGTATCCAACCCACACATGAATTGCCATATCCGAATCTGCATCCAGTGTAAGAACGACTTCGTCCTCGCCCTCAAAGCCTTCATAATATGTATAATTGTTACGGAGCAGGCCAGTGTCCATTATTCAACAACTCCTTCTGTTTTTTTGTCTCGGTTCCCCGCTTCCTTGCTGCAATCGCGGCATACCACCGGCTCTTGGGGACCCAATGCCCTTTACCATTTTTCCCTTTGATGTAAACCTCATGTTCCGCAGGTCGTGCATTGGGTCCCCTTGCAATTCCCGGTTTGGTTCTTTCAATTACCCAGCTGTTTCCCCGTGTTGCCGGCGCATTTGGTGTTCGCTGGTGCCATCTGTTAAGATATTTGTACTCTCCCCTTGTCCATTGGTACTTTACCTGTTGATATCCATCTTTTTGTTGTTCAGTAACTACCGCAGTTTTCGGTATGTGCATTGGTGACGACTTTGGCAGAGTTCGCAAATCGTAAGCTTTCGATGCGTTTTGCGCTGCCTGAGCCTCATTCTGTTTCGCTTTCTCCGATGATTGAGACTGTTCCATATTCATCTGAGGCGATCCGTTCGTCCCATGGGCCTGCCCGGAATCAGAGCTTCTCATTATCGTTCCCTCCTTTTTTCAAGGCATTACGTTCCTTTAACGTATTCCCGGGAACAACGATTTGAATCCCTTTCTTTCGCGGATACTCAAATACCTGATTGACGATTGAATCGTCCCCGCAGGCATCATATACAACAATTGCGTGAAGCGGTAGCTTATTTGTTGTATATTTGACTGCTTCGATCAGGTTATTCAGCTCAAGTGAATCCGTAGCATATCCTTTTGTGCTGAAAGCAACCACACTGCAGCCTTCCAAACCGGTCAGCGCATAACCAATATCCTTAATCAGCGGATATGTCACATGCGGAATCACAACAGCATCCAGTTCATGCATAAGCCACAATCCGACAATCCTGGACTTGAACAGCCTGTATTTGTTTTCAATTGCATGAATGTCGCCACATTCGGAATAATCCGGTGTGATAAAAAACCTTACTCCCTGAAAGCGCTTCTTGAAATCAGCAAGCAACTTCCTGTCGTTATGATAGATCGCTTCGTAAAGGCCATGGATCCCATCCATCTCATCATCATACTCATAGAAGCATATACCGGTATTCTTCGTTTTCCAGTAAAGACCCGGCTGACCTGACAACGCAAGGAAATCAGGATAGGTTGTTGTATTGCAATAGAGTGCCGGCAAATCATCTTCACCAGAGGAATACGTTTTGTTGGTCAAATTCAAATAACTGAGATTCAGTTTTTCCCGTATGTCTTGTTTTTTCTTCATAATAAAAACAATCCTTTCTGTGCTATATCGCACGGTTTCTTATGTATTTCCTGCTTGCCTGAAACATATGACAAACATGCAAAATACACAACCGGCTGTTGTGCACAGAGCAGAATTGTGATATCATGTAGGTGTGTGCCGAACATGATAATCGTGTTCTGCTCTGAGCGCGTCGCAGAGCTGTTCCAGCAGCTTTACGATGCGCTTTTTGCATGTCAGATAAGGCTCTCATAGGCATCGCTCCCTTCTGACAATTGCTTATTTCTGTGACTTCCGATGCTTTTCATCTATTGGAATGATCAGCATCTGAAGATCAGGATCATATGTTGCAATAAACTGGATGGCTTTCTTGTCAAATCCCATCTCAGTATCTATTGCCAGCTTCTTTACAAAATCTCTGCATCCGATTCTCACCCAATCATTCTTCATCCTTGTCGCAAAATCGTACACCGATCCTTTGTCTTCTAGGGCAGCTGGCTTTACCCCGATCACATGAGCAGAAGCATCATATCCAACAAGCACTTTCTCTGGACTTCCTAGCTGTTCAACTGACGCCCGATTGAATGCAATTCCGAGTGAACTAAGCGTAACGATCGGCGTTCCTTTTTTAATATAATCAAAATCAAAATTGTACATTTGTACCCTCCAACAATCCTATTTCTTTACGCTGTATCAAGTTGCCAAGGTGCATATTAATTACGCGAACATTTTACCACCATCAGTCGACATAGTCAAGAAAGCATTGGTGAATAATCTGCAGCAAATTTGCATTATAATGTAAATAAATTTATTGATGCAAAAATGCATCAATAATTAGAGATATTTCGCGTCAACAACAGAGAAACGTATAGTCTCGACATTTGTGCGCATTTGACATCTCTATAGCAAAATAGCTAATCCTTCTTTCCAATACTTTTCAAGCATATCATTGATAATCATTGCATGCTTGTACTCTATCCTATAGCGTTTCCCATCTTCGCCATTTTGCAATCTGTCTGAAATTGGCGGAATAATGCGTTCGGTTTCTGTAGGCATTCTTTGATGTTTTATCCATTCAAAGAAATCCTCAGCCTGCTCTTTTGTGCCTATAGTAGGAACACACTCATTCCATCTATCATATGCATAATCTGAGTAGAATTTATCATCTGCTCGCATTTCAAAGAAACGGCGTAAATGATAATTTATCCTGTCAGTCTCGTAGTAGTAGTATGGCGTTTGTCCAAATGTATGGCACCAAGGCACAGCAGTTCCTCTGGATTCAACGCTTGAAAAAATTCTGCATGCAAACGGTGAAAACGGGTATATCTTCGGAGGCGAAAAGCCGATAACAGCATCAACTTACCGCCACATGAATAACCGGATCCGCAGAAAAGTTGATCTTCACGGTGCTACACCTCATATACTCAGGCACAGCTACCTTACTTACGCAGTCGGAGAAACCACGGATCTCAAAACTGTACAGGGCATCTCAGGACATTCTGACTTTGGAACGCTGGTTAACCGGTACGCGCATCCACAGGATGACAAAGTACGGCAGCTAACGCAAAGCATTCATGAGCGTATTGTCGGATAAATGTGGAGCAAAAGTGGAAACGGCAGAAACCTTGCAGCCCATGCATTTCATAGGCTGCAAGGCACAATATCCTTGTTCCGTGGGGCAAAAAAGTGGAAGATTCTGCCGAATCTTCCACCGATCTGGAGTTTGGTAACCGCAACGCCTTGTAAATCAAGGCATAAAAAAAGTGGAGCATAGCGGATTCGAACCGCTGACCCCCACACTGCCAGTGTGGTGCGCTACCAGCTGCGCTAATGCCCCGAACAGCAAGTACTATATCATATGTTTTGCTGTTTGTAAAGTACTTTTTTTATACAGCTTAAAAAGCTGTTGTTTATTTGACATAACTGACGCCTGTCGGTATAATTTGTGCGTACAAGTAACAACAAGCAAGGAGCAGAACCATGCCAGTTACTCTGAAAGCCGCTTATCAGAATCTCTTCCCGATCGGAGCCGCCATCGCGCCGGAATGGGCCTATCGACCGGAATTTGATTCATTGATCACACGGGAATACAGTTCACTGACCGCTGAAAACATCATGAAGCCCATGATGATTCTCGATCATGATGCCACCGTTGCCGCCGGTGATCCCGTGAACACGGTGCAGAACTTCGCGGAAACCGACAAAATGCTCATCTGGGCCAGGGAGCGCGGCATCCGGATGCGCTATCACGTACTTGTGTGGCACGGTCAGACGCCGTGGTGGTTCTTCAAGGAAAACTGGAGTGACGACAAAGACGCGCCGGACGCTTCACCCGAACTTGTGCTTAAACGCATGGAAGCCTGGATCCGCGATGTGATGACACATGTGAACACCTGTTTTCCCGGCGTAGTTTACTGCTGGGATGTTGTGAACGAGGCCATCGAGCCGGAACACGGCGCGCCCGGCCTGTACCGCACCAAGAGCCCGTGGTATCACATTCTCGGTGAGGAGTTCGTACCGGCCGCATTCCGTGCCGCGCGTAAGTATCAGGCGCCGGATCAACAGCTTTACTATAATGACTTCAACAGTTTCCAGCCGGATAAACATGAGGCGATTATTGCCCTGCTGAAGAAGCTGCAGGCGGAAAATCTTGTGGACGGCATGGGCATGCAGGGGCACCTGCAGATGGAATGGCCGGCAATTGCCGACTTTGAAAAAGCCGCCCGCGCCTATGCCGCGCTCGGGCTGAGTCTGCAGGTAACCGAGCTGGATATCCATTGTCCCACCGCGCTGGAAAACGGACAGACGCTGCTTGCCGAACGCTACGGCGAACTGTTCAGCGCGCTGGTCCGCATGAAGCGCGATGGGATTGATCTCCGTTCAGTCACTTTCTGGGGTGTTACAGACAGAACCAGCTGGCTCACAGGCTTCCGCAAGGAAGGCTCCAGCCCGATGCTGTTTGATGACACCTTTGCTCCCAAAGCAGCATATGACGCGGTAATCAATGCCGCGAAATAATGTCCCTTTTGAGGCCGCCGGATTATTTCCGGCGGCCTCTTTCCTTATGGTCGGCCTGAATCTGCGCGGCCCAGTCCTCGCGTACGGTGCCGCAGGCGCGCATACTGCAGAGAGCGTCGCCAAGCACTTTGAAATTCAGCGCGGTTCCCTCTCTGTCAGCTGTATAATCAACCGCGCGGTCTCTGCGGATACCCAGCCGGCCGGCTGTTTCAACCGCGTCAATATTCGCGCCGAGGAACAGGAACTCCCAGCCATACTTTTCTTTCTGGCGCTCAATCATCTTCTTCACCTTGTCAGCGTCATACTGATGGCTCGCGTTTTCCATGCCGTCGGTCGTGATCACAAAAACCGTATGCTCCGGCACATCCTCTTCACGCGCGTACTTGTGTACATTGCCGATGTGGTGAATCGCGCCGCCGATCGCGTCCAGCAGGGCGGTGCAGCCGCGCACGCTGTATTCACTCTCCGTCATATTCTTAACATCCTGCAACTTCACACGGTCATGAATCACTTCCGGTTCGTTATCAAACAGTACGGTGGATACCAGCGCCTCGCCTTCAGCCTTGCGCTGTTTCGCGATCATCGCGTTAAAACCGCCGATCGTGTCAGATTCCAGGCCGGCCATGGAGCCGCTGCGATCCAGTATAAACACCATTTCCGTTAAACCCTTTTTCATATTGAAAACCTCCTGTACTGTTTCATGTTCGGCTTTTCCTGCCGACATGCACAGTATAGGAGGTTTTCAGTCCTTTGAGGTCGTTTTGAAAGCGACAAATCAGCCGCCCAGTGTTTCCTGATCGTAGGCGAATAGATAACCGTTGATTTCAAAGATATCATATACACCGTGTTCGATACAGCACTTCACAATCGCATCCGCGGGATCGGATGAAAACGCGTATCCCGCCTTTCGCAGCATCTCAGCGGTCTCCTCGGCGGACAGCCGAAGCGCGACGGCAAACGCCAATACCGTCTTCTTTTTAGGATGAATAACATCCCCGTTCCGGATATGGCTGAAATGGCGCCGGTCCACATTGGCCTTCTTGTAGCAGTCCGAATCCTTCATGCCGAGCTCGTCGATTTTACGCAGCAGCATGCCGGTAAAGCCTTCATCCTGTTTTTTCAGTATCTCCTGAAGTTTTTTCTCCATTTCTTCTTCCGACGGTCTGCGAACCGCGCCTGCGGCCAATTCGAGAGGAATTCCGGTTCTGAGTGCACTGTCGGTTTTTGAAAGGATTGCCCGGTGTTTCTGCCATTCATGCGTTCCGGTTTTGTGAGCGGATTCATTTTCTTCTTCGTCATGCAGTAAATGAGTCGCCTCACAGACCGTATCACAGAATGCCAGAGTATCATCTGCCGACTCGGAAAAGCTGATATTCCCGCGGCGGTCATTCCGGATACGCTCCTCGGTATACGAGTCATCCACCCGTTCCCGGATCACTTTTTGCAGACTGCCCGCCACTTCCAGGCTTTCGCGCCCGAAAACGACAAGATACACAGTCATGTCTTCCTCATACGTGTCAAGGAATGCACGCACTGTATCCAGCGCGATCTGTGTCGCCTCCGCCTTCGGATAACCGAAAACGCCCGTTGAAATCATGGGAAACGCCACAGTCGCGCATTCTTTTTCCGCGGCCAGCTCCAGTGATCTGCGGTAGCATGATGCAAGCAGCTCCGCTTCATGTTTCTTTCCGCCGTACCATACAGGGCCGACTGTATGAATCACATATCTGCAGGGCAGCCGGTATCCCGCCGTGATTTTCGCATCTCCCGTCTTACAGCCGCCCAGTGTCCGGCACTCGGCAAGCAGTTCGGGGCCGGCGGCTCTGTGGATGGCGCCGTCCACTCCTCCGCCGCCCAGCAGCGATTCATTGGCCGCGTTCACAATCGCGTCCACTTTCATCCGGGTGATATCATTCCGCACAAACTCTATCGGCAACAAGCTCACTCCCTTCAATATCCACCGAAAAAGAGACGGCCGCAATGACCGTCTCCTGATATACTTCCGTTCCGCGTTCTACCGGATCACAGCTCCGTTCAGCACAGCTCCGGCCAGACGGTCGCCGCTGTAGCACAGCTTCAGGCTGAAGAAAGGCGCGTCCTCATCCAGCAGCTGCAGGAAAATCCTGTCGCCTTCCCACTGGGGCAGGCTGTCAAAATCCGCTTTGCGGATCCAGCAGGGTTCTCCCTCGTCGCAATCCGTCAGTTCGCCCGTGAAACCGTCCGCGGTGAACAGATGCATATATTCGGTTTCCGCTTCGTCAGACACAAAGGTTACGATCCCGCGATAACGATAATTCGTCAGCGTAAGCCCGGTCTCCTCTTTTACCTCACGAAGAACGCAGTCCTCCGGACTTTCCTTATCCTCAAACTTGCCTCCGATACCGATCCACTTGTCATGGTTCAGGTCATTGGCTTTTTTCGTGCGGTGAAGCATCAGCACTTCTTCACCGCGATAAATATAGCACAGGGATGAATTGATCACATTGTGCCTCCGCGTTCCTGTCAGAGCTTCGCGCGCTGGATTTTTCCGCTGACCGTCTTGGGCAGTTCGTCGCGGAACACCACAATACGGGGATACTTATACGGCGCGGTATGCTGCTTCACGTAGTTCTGTATTTCCTTCTTCAGTTCATCAGTCGGTTCCGTGCCCTTTGTCAGCACGATGCTGGCCTTGACAACCTGTCCGCGCACTTCATCCGGCGCGGCGGAAACACCGCATTCCAGCACATAGGGCAGTTCCATGATCACGCTTTCGATTTCGAACGGTCCGATCCGGTAGCCGCTGGACTTGATCACATCATCCGCCCGGCCTACATACCAGTAGAAGCCGTCCTCATCCCGCCATGCCAGATCGCCGGTATGATACCAGCCGTCATAAATCGCTTCAGCTGTTTTTTCGGCGTCGCGGTAATACTCACGGAAAAGGCCGATGGGATTTCCGTCATGCACATCAATGCAGATTTCGCCGGGTGTACCGTTCGGCACGGGATTCCCGTCCGGATCCAGCAGTTCCACATGATAGATCGGGGTTACCTTGCCCATGGAGCCGATCTTGTGATCCGCACCGGCAAGATTGCCGATAATCAGCGTGCTTTCGCTCTGGCCGAAGCCTTCCATCACCTGCAGGCCGGTCAGCTTCTCCAGCTGGCGGAACACTTCGGGGTTCAGGGCCTCACCCGCGATAGTCGCGTGCGTTACGGAACTCAGATCATATTTGGAAAGGTCCTGCTTGATCATCATGCGATACATGGTGGGCGGCGCGCAGAATGTTGTGATATGGTACTTCGCGAACAGCGGCAGAATATCGCCGGCGTCAAAGCGGTCAAAGTCATAGACAAATGTGGCCGCCTCGCAGGTCCACTGTCCGTACAGCTTACCCCACAGCGCTTTGGCCCAGCCGGTGTCCGATATGGTCAGGTGCAGACCGTTCGGATTCACGCAGTGCCAGAACTTCGCGGTATGGAAATGCCCGAGAGGATACTTGTAGCTGTGCGCGGCAATCTTGGGATATCCCGTTGTGCCGGAGGTGAAGAACATCAGCATCAGGTCATCACCGCCGGGAGCGTCCTCACCGCGTTCGTAGTGCGTGGAGAACATGGTGGATTCATCGTCGAAATTCCGCCAGCCTTCACGGTTTCCGTTCACAATCAGCTTCAGTTCCAGTGAAGGCGCGTTCATTGCCGCCAGTTCCGCCTGACGGGCGGTATCGCCGTCCGCCGTGCAGATAATCGCCTTCACACCGGCCGCGTTAAACCGGTATTCAAAGTCATGCTCCTGCAGCTGGCAGGTCGCCGGAATCGCGATAGCGCCCAGCTTGTGCAGGCCGAGAATCGCGAACCAGAACTGATAATGCCGTTTCAACACCAGCATCACGCGGTCGCCGCGCCTGATGCCGAGCGACTTGAAGTAGTTCGCGCAGCGGTTGGACGCTCTCTGCATATCCTTGAAGGTGAACCTGTGCTCATTCTTGTCACGGTCCAGGTGCAGCATAGCCAGCTTAGTCGGTTCCTTTTCGGCAATCGCGTCCACAATGTCAAAGGCGAAATTGAAATGATCCGTGTTTTTGAATGTAATGGATGTCGGCGTTCCGTTATCATCCCGTTCCACATCGATAAAGCGCTTGTATACCCGGTCTTCTTCCGGATCGTCGATCTGCGCCGGTTTGCCGGCCGGGATCATCTTTTCAGGTGTCAGTTCCGGAATCGGCTCACCTGTCGGGTTCAGGACAATCGCGTAGAACAGGCAGTCTTTGCCACCAACGGCGATCATGCCGTGCGGCGTGCCGGAATCATAATAGATGGAGTCGCCGGCTTCAAGCACGGTGCTGTGCTCGCCCACCTGTACCTTCAGCCGGCCTTCGATCACGATATCGCATTCCTGTCCTTCATGGGTGGTCAGCTTGATGTCGCTCAGTTCGGCGTCCCGGCTATAGGCCGCCTGCACGTACAGCGGTTCGGCAATCCTGTTTCTGAAAGCGGCAGCCATGTTGTAATACACCATGTCATGCGCTTCCTCAATGCGCTGCCCCTGTCCCTTGCGGGTCACGGTAAACGCGCTCAGGTTCGGGCTGGTACCCTCGATAATGTCACCCACGTCAACGCCGAAAGCCAGTGCGCAGCGGTACAGAAAAGCGAAGTTCAGGTCACTCCTGCCCATTTCGCAGTCAATGTATTCCTGCTCCGTCACACCGGTCTTCATTGCCATTTCGGCAATTGTGAAGTTCTCGATTTCGCGCAACTCGCGGATACGGTGCGCCATCTCCTGAATTTTGAAATTAAGTCCTGTCATCTGTGCCATTGTGTTGTACCTCCTTTGTCGGGACAAACAAAACGCCCGTCCCAAAGCTGTTCTTTGAGACGAGCGTGTATTCACACCCGCGGTACCACTCAAATTGCGGCATCAATACCGCCACTCTTGGGTTCCTTCAAACCCTATGCCCTCACGCGGCAATCACGGGAAGGTTCTACTCGCTTGCGCTTTCTTCCTTCCGGCTCGGGAGCTACAACCGGCGGATCCGTCCCGCGGCTCGCACCGGCCGCCGCGTCTCTGAAGGCTGGATCCCCGCCGGACTCTCCGTCACGGCCTTTAGCGAGAGTTTACGCTTCCGCGCGGCGCTTGTCAAGCGGAAATCCTGTACACTTCATGTTTCCGCCCGCATGCGCGATTCTACTTTTTCTGTTTCCTTTTCTTGTTATTGGCAAGAATGAAAAATACCGTGAATACCACAACAATCAGTATCACAATCCCGACAATACCCGCCAGTCCGAGCAGCGTGTTTCCGGTTTCCGGGGTCAGTATCTCGTTCATTGTTTTGCCTCCTTAGCAGGTTCGTACCGGTATTATACCTTTCTTTCGGCCCCGGGTCAATGCGCGTCCGTCATCTTCTGACAAAGTGGAATTCCCTGTTGTGCGATAAAGCCGGTACGTCTGTCACCGTCAGGCGCCACAGTTTTCCCGGGAAGCTTCTCGCCATCCGGCCGTCCGTTACGGGTATTTCCTCCGATAACGCCGTAAACGGCTGTCCCGGCAGCAGCTTCAGTTTTCCGATCAGCACCGCGTCCGCGGTGATCTCCGGTTCGTGCCTTGTCATAAACACCCATTCCACAGGCTGCGCGGTTTCCGTGCGTATGCTGTCACGCACGGTCACCGCTCCTTCCGGTGTCACGGTCAGCCTTCTCCGGCATTCCGCTGTGCCCGTTTCCTCCGGATAGCACAAAGCCATATCCAGTTCCATACCGTCCGGCAGGCGGCACACATTCCGCGCGCGTCTTCCGGTGCCCGGCTGCTGTTCCGCGCCGCCGATCACCGGTATATTATGATACATTCCGCGCGTGTTCCACAGCGTGTACCTTTCCGATGAAAAAGTCTTCGCCGTGTATGTCATGTTACCCGCGTCCACAATTTCAGGTTCTCCGTCCGCGTAGATCATAAAGGATCCGACATCATTATGGTTGTGGTTTTCACCGTTGTGCCCGGCCTTGCTTACCAGGGTAACCCCGTTAACAGTGCGGATCCGCAGCTGCAGATCCGGCAGCCATGTATCCGTTTCCGGTTCGGGTTCCGCGCTGTCCGGCAGCCTGTGGAAAACGCAGTTCAGCAGCCGCCACAGCTGCGGTGTGTCGGAAAGATACTGCACCGGTGTCATGGCATGCGCCGCGCCGAAGGAAATCAGTTCCGGCATTCCGGTCATCTCACCGGCCCGTGCGATCCGTTCCCCGCAGATTTCCGGTCTGGCGTCGCAGTCGGCAAAGTTCACACACCATCCGTTTCCGAGATGGGCGTAGCGGGGGTAGGACAGAATATTGATGAACTTACGGTCATCGCGGAAGCGCATCTTCCCGCCGGTCACATATTCCAGCAGCTCGGCGCAGTCCAGCAGCATTCCGCCGGCCAGATTCCAGTAACCCATCCCTTCGTCACATCCGCCGTCCTCCGGCATGATGTCCAGATAGCGGTCCAGCATCACACAGGCGCGTTCCAGCAGCGAAGCGAGGCGTGTTTTGTCATCGCGTATCCGCAGGCAGGCAATCAGCATTACGTTGCTGATAATCCACGGTGTCCAGTTGTTCAGGTCCTTACGTATCACGCCCATCCACCAGTGGTCTTCCGTCTGTTCAAACGGAATCAGTATCCGTTCCTCCAGGCATCGGCCGATCCTGTCACAGATCAGCGGCGTCACAGCGTCCAGTTCATGCCCGCACATTGCGGCGCACAGTGCCAGAATCATCCCTGTCTGCGCGCAGAAGAGATCAATCCGCGGTGTTCTGTCATCCGGCAGCGGCTGTTTTCCGAACCGCCCCGGTTCGTTATGCGCGCTGATCACCCAGCTTGTTTCCTCACAGATACACCAGATTCCGTCAATCACTTCGTCCAGTTCAGCCGTGTTCCCGGATACGCAGGCGCCGATCAGCGCGGCGCACAGTTTTCTGCGCCGGTCGAAATACGGTTTTTCAAAAGCCTGACGACTTCCCGTTGTTGTATAGGCCAGATAGTTGCCCGCGGTCAGCATCGGATACGG
>JAKSQH010000052.1 GCA_024404245.1 Clostridia bacterium | reverse complement strand
GTCCAGATGGACCGCAAGGATCTTTTTGACCGTCTCTGGACCTTCTCCGACCGCTACATGCGCCTCACATCCGGCCCGCACGAAGGCTACTTTGCCTGGTCCTGCAATCTGGAAGGCAAGCACAACGCCGAAGGCCCCGCGCCGGACGGAGAGGAGTATTTCGCCATGGCGCTGTTCCTCGCCGGCATCCGCTGGGGAAACGGCGAAGGCCTGTTTGATTACACCTCTCAGGCGCGCCTGATTCTGCGTCACTGCGTCCATCAGCACGAGATGGTGCCGGGCGGCCAGCCGATGTGGGATCCGGAAAACAAATACATACGCTTTGTGCCGGATTGGTTCATCACGGACCCGAGCTATCACCTACCCCATTTCTATGATTTCTTCGCCCTCTGGGCGGATGAGGAGGACCGCCCGTTCTGGCGTGAAGCCGCGGCCGCGTCCCGCCGGTTTATCGCACTGTCCGCCCACCCCGTAACCGGTCTGAGCCCTGAGTATACCGAATACTCCGGTGAAACAAAGCTGCTCTTCCGTAAGCCCTGGGCTTATTATTCCGATGCCTACCGCGTGGTGGAAAACATCGCTCTGGACCATCTCTGGTTCGGCGATCATCCGGAGGAGGATGATGTCACCACCCGTATCCAGAATTTCTTCATCACGGCCGATCCTCAGGATCTGCGCGCTTACGCGCTGGACGGAACGCCTTTTGATGAGCCGGCCATGCACCCCGTGGCCATCATTTCCGTGCTCGGCGCGGCTTCCGCGGCGTCAAAGAGCGAGCACGCGGATCATTTCCTGCGGCAGTTCTGGAACACGCCCATGAGAAAAGGCAGCCGCCGTTATTATGACAACTGCCTCTATTTCTTCTGTCTGCTGATGCTGGGCGGACATTACCGCTTCTCCTGGTAAAAGCCCGTCACACCATGTTTTCCGGGTGGAATACCTCGTCAAACCGTTCCTCTGTCAGATAACCCAGCGCGATGCACGCCTCCTTCAGTGAAATGCCTTCACTGAAGGCTTTTTTTGCGGTTTTGGCGGCGTTTTCATATCCGATATACGGGTTCAGCGCCGTCACCAGCATCAGGCTGCGCTTCATGTTTTCATCCATCTTTGCCCTGTTGGCGCGTATTCCGCTCACGCAGTGCGCGTCAAAGCTGATCATCACTTCCGTCAGCAGCCGCGTGCTCTGCAGGAAGTTGTACGCGCACACGGGCATGAACACATTCAGTTCAAAGTTGCCCTGTGACGCGGCCATCCCCACAGCCGTATCATTGCCCATCACCTGCACGGCAACCATCGTCACCGCCTCGCACTGCGTCGGGTTCACCTTGCCGGGCATAATGGAGGAGCCGGGCTCGTTTTCCGGTATGCTGATCTCACCCAGCCCCAGGCGCGGCCCGGAAGCCAGCCAGCGGATATCGTTCGCGATCTTCATCAGGTCGCACGCCAGCGCTTTCAGGGCGCCGTGGGCAAATACGATCTCATCTTTGGAGGTCAGCGCGTGGAACTTGTTTCCGGCGGTCCTGAAGCCGATGCCCGTCAGCTCCGCCAGCTTCCGCGCGGCCAGCTCATCAAAGCCCGCGGGCGCGTTCAGCCCCGTGCCTACGGCCGTTCCGCCGAGGGCAAGCTCCTTCAGCGGCTCCGCCGCGCTCCGGATGAGGCTGATATCCCGCTCAATGCTGCTCCGCCACCCGCTGATCTCCTGGCTGAACAGAATAGGTGTCGCGTCCTGCAGATGCGTCCGGCCGCACTTTACAATCCCTTCGTTTTCGCGCTCCAGCCGGCGCATTGTGTTCACCAGGTGCTCCGCCGCCGGAATCAGGCGTTTCTCAAGCGCCGTCACCGCGGCGATATGCATCGCCGTGGGAAAAGTGTCATTGGAGGACTGGCTCATGTTCACGTCATCATTGGGATGCAGAATCTTTTCCCCGGCAATCTGGTTGCCGCGGTTCGCGATCACTTCATTCGCGTTCATGTTGCTCTGCGTGCCGGAGCCCGTCTGCCACACCACCAGCGGAAAATGGCTGTCCAGCTCGCCCGCGGTCACCTCGTCACACGCGCGGCAGATCGCGTCCAGCTTCTCTTCGGTCATCCGCTCCGGCCGCAGTTCCCTGTTCGCCATCGCGGCCGCTTTTTTCAGCCGGCCGAAGGCGTACACAATCTCCTCAGGCATGTTTTCATGTCCTTTGCCGATCTGAAAATTGTTTCTGCTTCTCTCCGTCTGCGCGCCCCAGAGGCGGTCCTTTTCCACGCGCACCTCACCCATGGAATCATGCTCAATTCTGTACTCCATACTGTCCTCCGTTATGCAATCCGGTATTACTTCTTATTGATCAGATACAACCCGGCAAGGCACACAATGACCCCGACGATCTTGTTCCATGTGATCTCTTCTTTATACAGCAGATAGCCCACAAAAATCAGGATCACCGCCAGCACGGTCGCCTGCACAATCTGCGCCGTGCTCACCGGCCATCCGGCCTTGTACGCGTAAATATATCCGACCTCAAGCCCCACGATCACAATACCCAGCACAAACGGCGCCCAGTTGATCTTCGCGTATTCTTTCAGCAGGTTCCCGTTCTTGTTCAGCACAAAGTACAGCACCAGCGAAGCAACCGCGCCCACAAGGTAGGTCACCGTCAGTGAAGCGAGCGGATTCATCCCTTCCGGTACCGCCTTCGCGCAGATCTGATAGAACACATTGGAAAAAACCACAAGCGCGAGCGGCCACACATATCCGAACATACATTTCTCCCTCCCGTTTTTGCCGTATGCATTATATCGGTTCCGGGAGCATATTGCAATCCTCACAGTAAGGTGTAGAAGGTGTGAAAGGTTACGGCGTGCTGTACGCGCCTCGCAAAAGGGGGGCGCCTCGCGCGCCCCCAATAAACCTTATAAACCGTAAACCCCGGCGCGCTGTGCGCGCCAATACACCTGACACCTTTTACACCTGACACCTTTTACACCTGGGCGCTAAGCGCCCAATACACCCAGCGCGCTGTGCGCGCCCCCTTACGCCTTCCTCTTCCTGAGGCACAGAACCAGCACGGAAGCGGAAGCAAGCAGGAGAACCGTCAACAATGCCAGGTCGGTACCGTCCCCCGTGGGTGTCATCTTAATGACATTGAAATCAGTGGATGCACTGCCGTCGAAGGACACAATCGTCAGCTGATGCTTTCCGGGCTTCAGGGTCTTGATGAACTTCTTGTTGAACACCACCACGGTGGAGCCGGAGTGAGAAGTGTAATACTGCTTATCAACCTTCACACCGTCCACAATCACGGACTCAAACTTGCTGTAAGGCGCGTCGGAAGCGAATGTGGCCGTGTCATCAATTGTGGTAATCGTCTGATGCGCGCCCTGGATAATATGATACTCGGTCTTGCCCGCGCGGTACGTGATCACGAACCCGTAGGTACCCTCGCTGCGCACTTCCTGGCTGAAGCCTTCAACCTGGGTGCCGAGCACCGTATAGGTTACCGGCATGCCGGTGGCGGGGTTGTTCACGGGCTTATCCCTGAAGATGCAGAACCAGTTGCCCGCCGCGTCCGTGTTCGCGATGCTGTTCATCTGCTGATCGGCGTACAGGGTCACGGAAATATGGTTCGGAATCTTAGCGGCCATATCCATATCCGGATAGATCCATTCCACCCGTACACTGATATCCGTCGTCTTTACATCCGGCACAGCGTAGTAGGTCACCACATAGCGGTCGGTACCCTCCGTGCGCACCGTGCGGTTGTATCCGGGCACATCGCTGCCGTCCGCGCTGTAGGCAACCGTCGCGCCGGTCGCGGGGTTGTTCACGGGCATGTTTTTGAACACGAAGCTCCAGTCATTAGTCGCGGATACCGGTGCCGACGCCTTCTGCACGCCGTCGGCGTACAGGATCACATTCACGCTTGCCGGCTTTTGTGTAGACTTCAGCATATCGGGATCGATCCATTCCACCCGGATGCCGATATCCTTTGTCTTTACATCCGGCGCGGCATAATAGCTGATTACGAATCCGTAGCTGCCCTCGCTGCGCACGGTACGGGTATAACCTTCAATATCCTCACCGTCCACCGCGTAGGTCAGCGGATCGCCTGTGGCCGGATGGTTCACGGGCTGATCCTTGAAGGTATAGGCCCAGTCATCACTTTCGGTTACCTTTACGGTGCCGGAAGCCAGTCCGTTTCTGTACAGCGTCACGGTCACAGCAGCCGGCGTTGCTCCCTCAGCCTTTGTCATATCCGGGTCGAACCACTCAACACGTACGTTGATATCGGTTGTTTTGACCTCGGGCTGCGCGTAATAGGTGATCACAAAGCTGTTTGTGCCTTCCGTGCGCACAGTGCGGGTATAACCCTGCACATTCTCACTGTCAACCGCGTAGGTCAGGGGTTCACCTGTCGCCGGATGGTTCACCGGCAGGTCCTTGAAGGTGTATGCCCAGTTTCCGCTCGCGGTTACCTTGGCGGAGTCATCGGCCGCGCCGTCTTTATACAGCGTCACGGTCACGGCGTCCGGCATCGCTCCCTGCAGCTTCGCCATGTCAGGATCGAACCATTCAACACGTACGTTGACATCGGTCGTCTTGAGATCCGGCTTCGCGTAATAGGAGATCACGAAGCTGTTAGTGCCTTCCGTACGCACGGAGCGGGTATAGCCCTGCACATCCTCACCGTCTACCGCGTAGGTCAGGGGTTCTCCCGTCGCGGGGTGGTTCACGGGCAGATCCTTGAAGGTCAGTGCCCAGCTGTCACTCGCGGTTGCTTTGGCGGAGTCCGTAGCCTGTCCGTTTTTATACAGCGTCACAGCCACAGCTTCCGGCATTGCTCCCTGCAGCTTCGCCATGTCAGGATCAAACCATTCAACGCGCACATTGACATCGGTTGTCTTGACTTCCGGCTTCGCGTAATAGGAGATCACGAAATTGTTTGTGCCTTCCGTACGCACAGCGCGTGTAAAGCCCTGCACATCCTCAGCGTCAACCGCGTAGGTCAGGGGCATGCCTGTCGCCGGATGGTTCACCGGCAGATCCTTGAACGCGTATGCCCAGTTTCCGCTCGAGGTTACTTTGGCGGTGTCTTCAGCCTCGCCGTCTTTGTACAGCGTCACGGTCACGGCGTCCGGCGTCGCTCCCTGCAGCTGTGCCATGTCAGGATCGAACCATTCAACGCGCACATTGACATCGGTTGTCTTGATATCCGGCTTCGCGTAATAGGAGATCACGAAGCTGTTAGTGCCTTCCGTACGCACGGAGCGGGTATATCCCTGCACATTCTCACCGTCAACAGAGTATGTCAGCGGCGCGCCTGTGGCCGGATGGTTGACCGGCATATCGTTGTAAACACGCGTCCAGTCCTGCTCCTCGCCGACTTCATCCGTATACTTGACCTGGCTGTCCGCGTACAGCGTCACGGATACACTTTCCGGTATCTGAGACGCGTTCGCCATGTCAGGTTCAATCCACTCCACCCTTACGGTAATATCCGTTGTTTCAATGTTCACTTTCGCGCGGTAGGTAACGGTAAACGCGTTGGACCCCGCGGTGGATACCGTATAGGTGAAGCCGTTCACGTCCTCCGCGTCCACCGCGTAGGAGATCCGCTTGCCGGTTTCAATGTCCTTCACGGGTACATCCCTGAACGTGCATGCCCAGTTGCCCGTCGCGGAAGCTTTCTCCGTGCGGTAAACCTGTCCGTCGGCATACAGTGTCACGGTAACATCCGCGGGCTTATCGGGATCCTTGCTCAGCATATCAATGAAAACCCATTCCAGGTTTACATCGATATCCACGGTCGTCAGGTCCGGGTTCGCCTTATAGGTCAGCAGATACTGATCCGTTTCCGCCTCGTCCACGGTTCTTACAAAGTCCGTTACATCCGAGCCGTCCACGGAATAGCGGATTTCGACAAGACGCCTTGTTCCGTCATTGGAGGGAATGACCTCATGCGTCGGAAGATCGGTGAACACACAGGTCCAGCCGTCAGCGGCGCTTACTTCCGCGGTTTTCAGCGCGGTACCGTTGCCGAACAGCTTGATTTCAACACTGTCAGGAATGTCGCGTTCATATTTCTCCGCGTCCAGCCACTGTACCTTTACGGTAATATCCTTCTTTTCGATATCGCCGGTATAGGTGTTGGTGAATGTCACCGCTGTGTCGCCGCCCATATCAACTTCCGCCACGGGCTTACCGTCAATGAAACGGAGGCCGACGGTCACGGTTTTGATGCTGTCATCATAGATCCACTCCGGGGAATACCAAAGGTTGATCTGCTTTACCGTATAGGTAAGTTTGCGGCTGTCGGTGATATTTTCGATGCGGAACGAATCACTGAAGCTGTTCGAGGCATCCAGTGTCACATATTGCTTGTCAAAATACGGATCGTCATCGCACGTCAGCACGAAAGAGAACTCTTCCGTTACATCCTTGATATTGTCGATTCCGTTCAGAATCAGCTTCACGGGGATCTCCGCGTTCGCGGGCTGTTCGGAAGCCAGCAGCAACGCGTCCTGCGTGATGTTGCCGGTCGCTCCATCCTGCTCTACCGGGCCGTAATTGACGATGCAGTCATCGTATCCGGGCACAGTCACTTCCACGTGGTATTCGCAGCGTTTACCGGCTTCTGTCGCGATCGGAAGATTTTCAAACAGATACGTGCCGTCCTTACAGGTGCACTGATCAATCATCGTGCCGTTCTGATCCCGCAGGGTCACAACCGGCTCATTGGCAACAGGGCGCTTGCCGAACCACTCCACGGTACCGCTCATGCTGATCGCGCGGATATAGGTAATATCAAACTTTTCCGGTCTCAGCACAAGATAGCCGGGAACAGGCTGCGGCTCAATCGCGTATACATATTCGGTTTTCCTGTCCTGTGAAAGCAGCGGGAAGTCGGAATCCGGTTCATAGTAATAGGATGTCCGTTCCGTGTCGAGGTGAAGCACGGAATGCTCCAGCGTCATGGCTTCATCGTTCCGGTACACGGTAATGGCCGGATTCAGATCCCGGTGGCTGATGCTGTCGTTGATATCGTACCAGGTAATGCTGCCGTGAATATCTTCATACTCTATCGGTTTCTGATAGCTGCAGGCGATACTCAGCGCGTAAACCGGGAGGCTTGTTTTACCGTATGAGCATGTTACGGAGTCAACCTTATAGTTTTCAACAGACACATCATACGTGATGTTCTTGAAATCGAGCTTCTTCGGGCTGTCGCTTTCATCACTGAAGAACTGACAATAGATCGTTTTGCTCCACTGGTTTGTTGTTACGCGGTTTTTGCTGCCGATCTCGTCGGAAATGACAATGCCGCTGTCATTATCCCGAATCATAATCGGCACAGTATCCGGGCGCGCTTTATCCGCGTTACTGTTATCCTTCCAGTTGAAGTAGATGTCTACCTGCGCGGTCCAGATGAGCTCAATCCGCTGAGTCAGGTAGGTCTCCGGTGTCGATTTGATTCTGTAGTTCATGTACTCAGCGTCGGATGAGAACTCAAAATAGTGGCGCAGCGGCCTGAAGTCACTTCCGTAAGCCTTCACATACGCTTCAAGCTTGTCATTCCCGTTGAATTTCAGCACGGGGTTCTTTCCGCCGCCCTGCAGATATTCATCTACAACCAGTTCGCCGGTTTTCCTGTCATAGGCTTTATGACGCACTTTCACCGCGCTGCTGAGAAGCTTATTCATCTGTCCTTTTCGGTAGCCGTATAAATCCTTGCCGTCCAGCCAGGCCATGGGCAGTTCAACCCATTCCTTGGCTTCGGTTGACTTCAGCTTCAGTGTGACCCTGTTCCCCTCAAACTTCTTGATCATGTAGGGGCAGTCATCCCGTATAAACGCGAAGCTGTTGAATACGGGTTCGATACGCGTGCCGTCACCGGTGAACATCGGCAGCGTCACAGTCATCACATACGTATCGGGCACGTTAGTACCCAGCTTGACACTCGTTAACTGACCCGCCTCAGAGCCGGGCTTGCTGACCTGCATATAGCGGCGGCCGGATTTGCCTTCATTCCAGTAGAAGGAAAGATCGCCGATTTTGTTCAGTATTTCCTCAGGCGATTGCCCGGGCCGGTATTCAGGATGAGCGGCGTCCTCGAAGGTGACGTATACATCCTTCTTCTGGGTCCCGTTCAGGTTGCCCATCCTGTAGTTATCCTTCCTGCTCTCGGAAATCGGGAAGTATTCCAGGCCCTTATGGCCGTTCTTATAGATATAGTTATTTTCAAAATAGATGCCTTTTGCCGGATTGTTTGATTTTACCTGAATATCTTTCAGCTCCACGGTATCTGGATAATATCCGAAGTCGATCATGTATCCGCCGTCCCGGAAGCTTGTCTTTACCGGCTGCAGATGGTATCCGTTGGACAGTACAACATCCACGGAAACATCACTTGCTTTGAAATCTTTGTCTATGTCTCTGATAAAGATCTGATACTCTTTCAGATAGATATAGTTGGACTCAATAATCTCCGTGACCTGCTGATCCTGCGGGAAGTCAAACCGCCACCAGCCTGTACGCTGATTGCTGTAACCCGTTTTGACGTTAAGGTTCATATTCTTCAACGGCGTATAATCGCCGATCCAGTCGCCGTGATACAAGGGATACCAGCACCCGTACGGTCCTTTTTTATAGAATGTGGAGGGTTCAATCTGTGTCAGGTTCGTGTTGATAAACATGGGGGATTTGATGGAGTTGGGCTTTACACCCTTCTTATTGCGGACACGGGTGTCCACAAATTTATCTTCCGTTGAGAAATACTCCTGCGCGTAGGTATAATTTTCAAGATGACTTTTGATAAACTCTGATTTCACCTTCGGACTGATGTTATACGGATCATACCACTCGTAATTATCCTCATAATAAGTTCCGGGGCCGTCCTGGTTCTCATTGATCACGATAACCTTACCGCGTACCTGGCCGAGCGTCGGTACAGTTTCGCCCTTGTTGTAGCATTGAATACGCGACCATTTGGTGTTCTTATGACCGTGGTGATAATTGACCATGATCCTATTGATTCTTTCCATGATCTGCTCTTCGTAAAATGCAGCGGATTCTTTGCGAATCTCAAGGATAACCACTTCAGACGGATGATTTTTTACAAAATCACTCGCGTAAGTGAATACATGTTCCAGCGTCAGTACGGTCCAGCCGTGTTCCGTGGTATAGCATGTCGAAGGACCGTGAGAAAGTCCGAGATCCTCTTCGTCAGTACTTGACGTTATATTTCGGTTCAGAAACAACCGGATATCAAAAAAACGTATACCGGCGTTCAGCTGATCCGGTATGGAATCATATTGTGCCTTCGCGCCGGCTGCCATAGCCGCGGCAACGCCGAAGGTTCCGCTGTCATGCGTACCGGGTATATTGATCTGGGAGATCTGCATCGTATCCGGAAGATACTCCATCCAGTTCAAGTTCTGGTTATGCAGAGCGTATTTGGACGAACCGGCTTGTGCCGTGCCCGCGAAACCCATAGCAACGGTAACGAGCACAAGCGCGAGCAACGCCACCCGGCACCACAACCCGGTGCTATGCGTTTTTCTACGATCGTTAGATATGCTGAACATAACAGAGTACCTCCCTTATGCACACATGTATCGGACATGCCGAATATGTTTTTACCAGTTTATCATGTACTTCACATCACCTCAAGTTACGTATTTCTAACAAAACATCAGATGAAATCTTTGTAATATGTTTAAAATGTGTAACACATACGCGCCAAAAAAGGGGGCACCTCGCGCCCCCTGACACCTTTTACACCTGACACCTTTTACACCTGACACCTTTTACACCTGCGCGCTCCGCGCGCCCAGCACATACAGATTGCACGTTCCCTCAAAGCACTTTTCCAGCACCGTGCCGTTGCTGCTCACATGCACCAGGCCGTCAGTCCGCAGCAGTTCATTCAGCGCCTCATCATACAGCACAGTCTCTTCTTCACCGGTTTTCTTGTTTTCTTCCTCAGTCACAAAATAAACATCGTTATCAACCATACATACTTCGCAGTCTTCCGCGTCCAGCTTCTGCACCGTTCCGTCCGGCCGCGCGACGGCGTATGAATCATCCTCATATTCAATCAGCGCGCACGTTCCGTAGAATTCCACATCATCCGCGTCCTCCAGCGGAATCTCAACAATATTGCCGTTCTGAGAGAACACCAGCACATCATCCCGCATAGCGGCAAAGATTCCGCGTGTTTCATACGGTCCGCGGTTGATATCAAGCACTTCCTCATATTCCGCCGGGAAGATAATCGTTCCGTCAATACCCAGCAGCCCTTCCCTGTCATCCCGGCTGCAGATCATGCAATAGTCATAGTCATAGAAATCCTGCATCATAATCGTGTCAAACAGATAATCGGTGAGCAGTTCGCCGTTCAGGTCGGTCAGCGCGTAAAGATCACTCTCCGTATCCGGTTTCCGGCCCACCGGGATTACCCTGTCGTTTTCAGGAATATAGGCAAAATCATAAATACCGGTCGGCTTGCTCTCCAGCACCGCGCCGTCCGGGCCGAACGCGACAACGCTGCCGTCTTCCGCCTGCGCGTTTGTATACCCTTTACTGCACACAACATCCGTGTACCGCACCGGAACCCGGACCGAGCCATCGTAATTGATAACGCCCTTCAGGGTCTTCTCACCCTGTTTGTTTTCCGCGATAATCCCGTTATCGCCCCAGTCATGCACGGAATCATATCCTTCGCCCAGCAGGTTCAGCTGCAGGTCATACAGATATTGTTTGTCGTCCTCTTCTTTCACCAGCAGATTGGCGTTTGTCAGCAGATACCAGTCATTTCCTTCCAGCACGGCCACAGGACCGTCCTCAATCCCGGCAAAAGCCGCGGAACACATCACGCATAAAGCGATTACGCAAATCAGCACTTTCTTAATCATACGAATTCACTCCTGTTTCTCAGCATTCACCGTTAACCGCCTGTTGGCGATTCCGGTACCAATAACACCATCGTATTGTATGTAATTGCCCGCTCCGCGTCAATTGAAAAACACAGAGAAACCAAAGCCGTATCACCCGCGCAACGAATATTGTTCCGTCAGATCCCGCCGGTAACCGCTCCGTGCGGACAGTAAACCTGCCATATCATGCAAGTAATTCGCGTTTTCTCTACAAATAAGTAGATTAGCGACCGCTAGCGACTTTTTGCAAAATACATGTTCGCTCGAAAAATAGCCAAGACAAAGACAAAGACAAAGATAAAGACAAAGACAAAGACAAATATAATACAAAGACAATCATCATCATCTGCTCCGCGTCTTCCCCAGACCCATATCATCCATCGCGGTGCGCAGCCTGTCCGCGTACATACTTCTCACAGACTCCGGGGCAAGCACGGTCATCCTGCCGGCATATTCAAATACCCACGCGAGGAAGGTTCCGCTTACCGCCGCTTTTACCGTCACATCAAAGGTCGTTGCGGTGACATTCGTGATGCTTACTCCCCTGCCGAATTTGTCAATAATATTATCAACCAGGTCCTTCCTGCAGCGCAGGGTGACCTCTTCTTCCGGTCCTCCGTACATTTTTGTCACGGTATCCGTATAGTCCTGCACGTTATAATCCGCAGGTTTCTCTACCGCGTCCTCCTCCAGCAGGTCAGGCAGCGTCATCCGGTCAATCCTTACGGAGATCACGGTGTTCCGCTTATCGGAATAGCCGACAACATAATACCGGTCATCCTTCCAAACTGTGTTGTACGGTGAAATGACGTACACTTCCCCGCCGTGCCGCTGAACCTGCCTTTTGTTTGTGTTGTAATTGCGTATTTTGAACGCGATTTTCTTTTTGTTCCGTATCCCCAGCGATATCTTCTCAATAATATACAGCAGTTTGTCATTCTGCGCCTTTGTGTGCGCGGATACATACACCTGCGGCGTCAGGTTCTCCCGGTGCTGTTTTCCCGCCAGCACAGCCAGTTTTTCAATGAGCCTGTCGGATTTGGCCTTTGTGATGAATTGCGCCGATGATACCGCGTCCGTCAGTATCATCAGCTCAGTCATGTCCCACTCCCGCGCGCCGTAATGATACTGCGTCGGTACGCCGTTCTGCTCCGTCACAATGATATCGAACCCGGAATCCGCCAGAATCCGCGCGTCCTTGCGGATCGTGCGCGGATCGGCTGAAAATCCGTTTTCTTTCATCATGTTCCGCAGCTGCACGGATGTCACCGTGTGATCCATATCCGTGTTTTCATACAGGTACTTCAGCAGAAAAACAATGCCGGTCCTGTCCGTCATAATCTCACTCCCCGATTGCTGTATGCCTTATAATATCACGATTCTTATACACCGTCCATAACGACCTTAGCATCAGTGTGCGTAGGTCATGCCTCTCCCGGTTGCGTGCCCGCGGTGTTTGCTTTATACTTTTCCCGTCGTTAGTTGAACGATTGTCCAGCTTAGAAATCAGGGAGGGTATGGCAGTGCGCAGCAGGGATCCGGAGAAAACGCGGCAGCTGATCAGGTTTATTGACAGTTATTATGACGCGTACCGCCATACACCGAGTATACGTGAAATCGCGGAGCATATATCCATGACAAAGAGCTCCGTGCACAACTATCTCTCCGCCCTGCGTGATGAAGGCATCATTGATTTTGACGGCCGGATGATCGTTACCGAGAAGATCAACGATGAGATCGCGGGCTATAACCGCGCCGGCGTTGTCGGCTCAGTCCCCTGCGGCCTGCCGGCGCTGGAGCAGGAGTGTGTGGAGGGCTATGTCAATCTGCCCATCAGCCTGTTCGGCGGCGGGGATTTATTTGTGCTCCACACATACGGCGATTCCATGACCGGCGCCGGCATCGACCCCGGGGATATTGTTGTGGTCCGCAAAAAGCCCTATGCCGAAAACGGAGATATCGTTGTCGCCTATGTGGAGGGTGAAGGCAATACGCTGAAGCGGTATTACCGGGATGAAAAGAACAGGCACGTTATTCTGCATCCTGAAAACGACCGGTATGAGGATATTGTGGTACAGGACTGCGCGATACAGGGTGTCGTTATCAAAATCATCAAGGACGCGAACGCTTCTTAACAGTCGGAATGATCATGGAGGTCACAGATGGCAAGCAAACCGCTGAAATACATCATGCTTTTCTACACCGCGCTGGATGAATACAGGGAGCTTACGGACGAACAGTTCGGCAGGCTGATCCGCGCCGGGCTGACATACGCGCGTGACGGCACGGAGATGGTGCTGAGCGCTCCGGAATGCTATATGTTCCCGGTACTCCAGAATCAGATCAACATGGCGAAAGAGGAGTATCAGCGGAAATGTGAGCGGAACACGGAAAACGCGAAAAAGCCGCGTTTTAACCGGACCGGGCGGACATTTTCATTGGAAGCGGAACAGCCGGACGCGGAAAACGATGTCTATCAATATCCGATTTTTACCAAAGAGTATGTTGAGCACATTCTGAAAAAGTCGCTGGATAAGCGCGACAGAATTCAGCTGGCAAAAAAGCAGCTGATCACAAAAGGCTATACGAGCGATGAAATACAGACGGTCGTTGATGCTATTTCACCTGACAGTGATATCTGTGATTATTACGCCTATATCAAAAGTTCCATGGACAGGGCAAGAATGAAACCGCCGCATAGGCAGCTGCCTGTAAACGATTTTGAACAGCGCTCATACGCGGATGAAGAGGATCCCATCACGCGTATGATCCGTGAGAAGCAGAACATAGCGGCTCTTTCAGGCAGCGAGGATCCGGTTGTCCTGTCAGCGAACGGGTAAATCGAGACTCTACGTAATCTTTTCTGTAAATGGGGATCTGAATCTATATTTCATTGTTTCCGTCCTCTGATAATGATGTTTGGTACAAACGGGATTAAGCTCAGATGTTTACATGACGGTGCCTGCAAAATATTGTCTGGTAGACACGGAAAGTCGGATTTGATAGAATACAGAAAACTGCTGTCAAATATCCGGAGAGGAGTGCAAACTGTTGACCAGACTAAAGCGTGTTCCGGTTTGGATTGTCGCGATGGTTGTTTCCGTTGCTTTAGTCTCTGCATATGCGGAAAGTTTGTCTTACATCCGGTGCGACTGTCTTATCGGTAAATGCCAATGCTTTATACAATTGGGTGATGAAGGCGGAGCAGTAAAGAAAATCATTACGATTTTGATCGAAAAGAATTATCTTCCGAAAAAAACACCAAAGGGGCTTTTTTCGGAGGATGTT
>JAKSQH010000051.1 GCA_024404245.1 Clostridia bacterium | reverse complement strand
CCGCCGGTGGCGGAAATTTCGTGAATGAGTTTCTCAAGCGAAAAGGAGCAGTCTCTACAGTGTAGAGCTGCGACTATTGAGCGAGCGGGAAATCTCATTCACGACCGCCGGTGGCGGGAATCTCGTGAATGAGTTTCTCAAGCGAAAAGGAGCAGTCTCAACGGTGTTGAGCTGCGACTATTGAGCTTGCGGGGGATCGCAAAGCCCCAAGAGTGGGGACATGCGAAGGTTTCCAAAGGGAAATCTCATTCACGACCGCCGGTGGCGGAAATTTCGTGAATGAGTTTCTCAAGCGAAAAGGAGCAGGCTCTACAGTGTAGAGCTGCGACTATTGAGCTTGCGGACCGATCGCAAAGCCCTTTGGTCGGCCCGCAGGCCGAAAACCCTTTACACCTTTTACACCTTACTTAAGCCTCCAGGTCCTCAAAACGCCGGCACCATGTATATTTACTGATGGCACTCTGCATCGCGTTCGGGCAGTAGGTGCTCAGAATATCCCTGATATAAGGCGGCAGAACACGGTTGAACTTCACTTCCAGAATAATCTCACCGTTGTCAAACGGCGGAATTGTCGGCACATCCGGATTGAACATATCCGTTCTTCTGAGTCCTGTACGCAACTGCTTGTCAAAAGTGATGCGCACCTCCTCCGCCGGATGTAGATACGCTTCACGTACATAGTCCACAATAACGGCCGGTCTGAGCAGATTCACCGTCATTTCACGGTATACATCGTTCAGCAGACCGGATTGTGTTGTTTCCAGTCCGGAGGGATCACCGGCGATCAGCTGTTCGCACAGCAGGCGCGGAATGGTCACGGACCGCTTGGAGATCAGGCTCCCCACTTTGGTCTTGCATTCCATCTTGATAATTCTGTCGCTGAGGTTATAAATACGGATTCTGTACTTGTCACGGTTCTGGTCACCGTCTATCTTGTCATACAGCGCGGTGTTCCATATGGTGTCAAAATACAGTGAACGGATATGATACTCATTATACTCGTCGCCGTTCGGATCCCGTTCAAGCACCTGATCCAGCACGTTGGACAGCACAACATACTGCATTTCGTTGATAAAGAACTTCAGTTCATGGCGCAGCGGCAGTGAGGTACCGGCCATATGCTTTCACTTCCTTTCACACGGGTATACCGGTCAAACGCGATCAGGCGCCGGCTTCCGTCTGGCAGGCAACCAGTGTCGCGTCATGTACGCCTTCGATGTTCAGCACGGAGGCAACCAGATCCTGCTTGTTATCCAGCCGTACTTCAACCGTCATTTCAGCGCCGGAGCGGGTCACGGTCTTGCTGCGGAGTCTGCGCTGCTTCACTGTGCGGCGCAGCAGCTGCGTGATATCCTGTTCCGCGTAGTCCTCATAATGGATCACCAGCAGGTACGCGTTGGGATTGCGGAGCTTGACAAATGTCATCAGGAAAATGACCACGGAAATGCCGAGCACAACCACAAGCGCGTGCGGATACAGTTCCGCGCCCAGAAGGATACCCATCGTCAGCGCCCAGAACATATAAGCCGTATCCATCGGGTCCTTCACGGCCGTACGGAAACGGACAATGGACAGCGCGCCGACCATACCCATGGATAACGCGATATCGCTTTTGATACACATCACAACCGGCGTGGTAATCAGTGTCAGCATCATCAGCGTCATGGCAAAGGACGGGCTGTACAGCACACCGCGATAGCAGCGCTTATAGACAAACGCGATGATCAGACCGACAATAACGGCAGCCAGAATGCCGATGATGATCTTCCACGGCGTCAGCGATGAAAACTGATTCGCGAAATACTCATTCAGGCTTGTGTTGCTTTTCAGCAGTGAACTCACACCGCTCAGCAGGTTGTTGGTTTCCATGTTCTTTTCCTCCGTCCGTTTTGATCAAACCGCGTCTGCGGGCATTTCGGGTCTTTCGCCGAAATATTCAAGCATCTGGTTATTGTTCAGGCTGAACGCGTCCTGAATCATCTTCCACAAAAGGTTCGGGCGTTTTCTGCACACGTTGCGCAGCCGTTCCACACGTTTCTCCCAGTAGCGGTAGGCACCGTCCACCGTGGTCGGTACTTCGGCGATTACCATCTTGTCGTTTTCCTCGCCCCAGCGCGCCCAGTGCAGCTGCATTTCCGGCGTAATCTGCTCAACGAGCGGTTCAAGCACACTGAGCATGAACTCGGTGGTAAATGTTTTGAACACATCGCCGAGCTTCCTCAGGAATTTGTCCTTGTACTCGGGTACGGACAGCAGCTTCATCAGAATCGTATTGTCAATGTTCTGCTGACCCATACCTTTCGCCTTGGTGTAGCTCTTCGGGCTGTCAAACGCCGAGTTGTAAAGACCGTAGTCCGCGTCGTACCAGATCCATCTCCACTTGCTGCCTTCCTGTTTCAGCCGGTAGAAGCGGGTATTACCGATATCGCTGTTGCCTACAAACATCTCAAGCGCGATGTATTCAAACAGGTTGTCAACATCCACGTTGTCCAGGATGTACTGAAGATCCTCCGGGTTCTTCGCGGGGTTCCCTGCCTTGATCTTCTTGACCATTGCCTTGTACTCTTTGTTGGACCCGTACTTTACAGCGCCGCTGGCCTGCAGGATATCCATCTGTGAAGCGTCATCGAGGCTCAGTCCTTCATGCTGCGCCACAAAGAAACGGTCCACGCGTTCACGCATGTTCATATGGCCCCAGTATGTGCCGTTCAGATACACAGCCACGGGATTCCATGCCTGATGCATCACCTGTGTTCCGTACGCGTCCAGCAGCCGCGATTCAAATCCGTCGGTCAGGCGTGTCCACATGCAGTCGTTGCCGCTGTTCCTGAGCACCAGTGACTTGTATTCCGTAAAGGGCCGGTCCGGGAACAGGGCGGCGGCGAAAGTCTTCTTCCCGTACAGGGATTTGGCACGGAATTTGAAGGATTTCTGCGGCATATCCAGGCTGTAGTCACCCATCAGGGAGAACTCGGCGCCCTGACTGATCATTGTAGTGCCGTCCAGCAGATAATACTCGATATTGCACTCATGCGGCAGTTTGCCGTACTGGCGGTATATCGTGTTCTTGAAAGGCAGCTTGCCCGGTTCCTTGATGGCGTTCTCGCCCGTGACAAGCATACCCGTGTTGCTGTTCCACAGCACATCCGGATCACATACCACGGAAACAATCGGAAGCGAATGATACGCGTTCACGAAAAATGTGCCGGTCAGGATATCGCTGGGCTGATACCCCGGCGCGTAGGCTCTCGCGCGGAGAACAGTCGTAAAGTTCATCTCCAGATGTTCACCGTTATAAGGTGCGGACGTCTGTGTCGGTATGGACCCGTCCACCGTGTAGTATACCTGCGTGCCTTCCGGAATCACAATCTGCACATAGGTGGTTGAATAATACAGACCCGGGCTGACTGTGAATTCCGGTTTCGCGGTGAATCCGTCATAGCCTTCGCCGTTCTGTTTCAGCGGCGTCGGTTCATCAAAATAAAAAAAGCCTGACTTTCCAACCGCCCGGCCGTACGATTTGTCCGTCTTCTGTTCGGGCAGGATGATCTTATCCAGAATTCTGCCTGTCGAATCGGTCAGACAGATGGTCTCGCCTGCCAGACGGCTGATTTTGAAACTTGTATGCAGTTCGCTGCCGGATGTTTTGTCAGCCCGGCCGTCGCACAGGATCACCTTGAACTCGCCGGGAGCAATCACCGTTCCCTGCGGGAACTGCCATTTCCGGCCGCGGGTCAGGTTATCGCTCAGCCCCCAGCCGGAAATGTTCACACTTGTGTTCGTGGAATTATGGATTTCAATCCAGTCCGTGTTTCCGTCATTCGGAAAAACCGTGATTGAATCGTTGGACGCGAGTACTTCAGTGATATACACACCGGTTTTGTTCAGCGCGCGCAGATTGCTCTCCATCTGATTAAAGCCCGATGCGTCATTCGGCAGACCCGGCGTTGCCGTCCGGAACACCTGCATCGTGCCGTTTCCGTTACGGCCGTAGCTGCAGTCTTCCGGCAGGTTGTCAATCATCACACGGTCAACCACATGTCCCTGACTGTCGCACAGAATTATGGTTTCGCTTTCGGCGCTGATCCGGAAATTCGTGTGCGGAACACCGTTCGCGGTATCGGTTCTGTCCTTTCCGGAGCAGAAAACAACATAATATCCTTTCGCGGGAATAACCGCGCCCTCAGGGAAGCGCCATTTCAGCGGCTTGCCTTCATTATCGCTCAGCGCGTAATTGTCAAGGCTGATTTCCCGTTCTGTCGTGTTATACAGCTCAATCCAGTCCTGCAACTCGTCATCTTCATCGCGCAGGCCCGTCATCGGATCGGCCATGACTTCGTTGATCACAAGGGCGCCGTCCGCCGTCATCATGGACTCGCGGTACGCCTGATGCCCTTCTTCGCTGTTTTCAAACTCAGGGCTGAAATACTGCACAGCCTCAAAAGAATCACCGATCAGCGCCCAGCTTTCATTGCTGGCCAAAATCGGATATTTCACGGAATCAATCAGGTATGCGTTCGGGTCAAACAAGTACACCGTTTCGCCGACGGATGAAAGCTTGAACTTGGCATGGAACGGTTTCCCGGGCTCCGCCTGGTTGGTATTGGTGCAGAATACAATGACGCGGTCACCTGCCGCCAGCGCGACCGGCGGGAACAGGAAGCGTATTGAACTGTTCTCATCGCTGAGGCCGACGCCGGTCAGATCAATCTCATGGTTCGAGCTGTTCCAGATCTCGATCCAGTCCGGATAATTACCGTTTTCATCCGTTACGGCCGTCGCGTTGGAAGCCATGATTTCGCTGATGACCAGCCCGTCATAATAACCGGAAATCAACTCACCGGTTTCATCCACCGTTCCGCTTTCACTGCCTGCCGTATACACGGCTCTCGTCAGCGGCTCCTTCGGGCAGACAATTACAACCGTTATCAGAACAATCAGAAAAATCACAAGCAGAACGGTGTTCATTCTGGTTTTGCGTCTGCGCAGTTTTGCCGCGCGTGAATCGGACCTGTGTGTCCGTCGCGGAGTCTGTTCCATCGTTCCGCCTCCCTTCCGTCATATCCTGATAAAAAACGTTCTTATTATTTTATCATAGTTCACGCGTCCGCGCAAGTTTTTGCGTAAATGCGTTATTTTCAGTCATCCGTTCCGGTTTGGATAACCGAGATCACCGCGCCGGAAATATCACATGATGTTTCATAGCTCAGTGCGTCGTCTCCGCAGCGGATCGTGATCTCGCCGCCCGTAATCGAAATAAACCCGGCGTCCGTCTTCGTCTTGTTGGTGGAACGCAGCCCGTCTTTTCCGGCCGTCAAGGTAAGCACACCGCCGGAGATCTCCACCGAGTCCTTGCCGCGGATGGCGTGGCGGGGAGCTGTCACCGTGATGTTTCCGCCCTTGATGCACAGGTCGTCTTTGGAAACAATGCCGTCCATGGCGCCGGCGTTCACGATCAGGGTGCCCTGCCCGCTGATCGTCAGATCGTCTTTGGAAAAGATCACGCCGTTGGGTTCTTCATTCGCGTCAAGTACCAGTTTCGATCCGTTCTCAAGATGATTCACGGACGCGTCGACCAGTGAAATGACCGCGCGCGGGCTGCATTTAACGATCTGAATGGCAGCGCTGTCCGCGCAGGTGATGTTCACACCGTTCAGCTGCAGGGTCACTTTCCCTTCATCTGCACAGTCAATCACAATCCGTCCGTCGGTCAGTGTACCCGAAACAAGATAATCGCCCGGCTTGGTAATCGTAACAACAGAACCCTCGGCGGTTATGCCGGTTTCCGGGGCAAAGGACATGCCTTCATCGCTGAGCGCGATTGTAATCAGGTCATCCGCTCCGGCAGTCACGCAGGTCATCATCAATATGGCTGTGAGAAGCAACGCGGTCAGTTTCTTCATCGTATCATGATCTCCGTTTCATTTTTTCATTCGGGACCGGAATAATTTACCATATTTCGCGCGGATTATCAATATCACCGGAAAAGGGCGATAATATCCTGTTCGGTCAATGCTTCCAGCGCGGCCTCACCCGGAGCGATCAGACGCTCAAACAGCGCTTTCTTGCGGCTGCCGAGTTCAACCACCTTCTGCTCCACGGTATCCGCGGTCACAAGCCGTATCACATCCACTTTCTTTGTCTGCCCGATTCTGTATGCTCTGTCCGTCGCCTGATCCTCCATTGCGGGGTTCCACCACGGATCATAGTGGATCACCATATCAGCCCCTGTCAGATTCAGCCCGGAACCGCCGGCACGGAGCGAAATCAGAAAAATCTGCGTCTGCCCTTCATTAAAAGCTTCTGTCAGTCTGAGCCGCTCATCCGCCGGGGTTTCACCGTCCAGATACATTACGGAATACCCTTCCTCTTCCAGCGCCGGGCGCAGAATACGCAGCATCCCGGTAAACTGGCTGAACAGCAGGATTCTCCTTCCGGAAGCCGCTGCCTCAGGCAGGATATCAAACAGCAGCTCCATCTTTCCGGAGGAACCGGTGTACCCGTCCATCACCAGCGAAGGATGACAGCAGATCTCCCGCAATTCGGTAATGGCGGACAGAATTTCCGCGTGCCCTCTGCCGTGCTTCTGCTCCACAATCTCGCGTACACGCGGCTGCAGCCGCAGCATCGCGCTGTTGTAAACCGCCTGCTGCTCCTGTGTCATTCGCGCTGTCAGCACAATCTCGGTCTTGTCCGGCAGTTCTTCAAGCACATCCTGTTTCAGCCTGCGCGTAAGGAACGGACCGATACGCGCGCGCAGATCCTCGGCGTTCTCACCGTCCTGATAACGCTTGATGAATGTATTGTACGCCGGCAGATATCCCGGCAGCACAAAATCAAATACGCTCCACAGCTCTCCGATTCCGTTTTCCATCGGTGTGCCGGTCAGCGCGAAACGTGTGTCCGCCTGCAGCTGCTTCACCGCCGCCGCCGCGGCGCTGCCCGCGTTTTTGATATGCTGCGCCTCATCAAGAATCACAAAGCGGAACCTGTAATCCGCCATCAGCGCGATATCGCGCCGGATCAGGGGATAGGATGTGATCAGCACATCCAGATCGCTGTTCTCTTTTACATGGTTCATCACGGAAGCGCGCTGAACACCGTTCCCGGCCAGTACCGCGGCCGTCATATCGGGCGCGAAGCGATTCAGTTCACTCAGCCAGTTATAAGTCAGGGATGTCGGCGCCACAATCAGCGATGTGCGTTTTTCCTCCTTTGCCGCCTGAAGCAGCGCGATGACCTGTATGGTTTTACCGAGGCCCATATCATCCGCGAGCACGCCGCCCATATGCAGGCGGTCCAGCGTACTCATCCATTCATAACCGCGTTTCTGGTATCCGCGCAGTTCCGCGCCGGCGGAAAGAACGGCCGGTTTCGCTTCCGGGCTCCGAAGCGCTTCAACGGTATCCTCAACGCTTTCATCACGTACAATGCCCAGCTTGTCCCCCGCGTTCTCCAGCAGCGCGTTCAGATAGCAGGCGCGGTACGCCTGCATTGTGATCCTGTCCCTGTCAGGATCGTTACCGTCCCGGACGGCAGCCTCGCACAGCGCCCCGGCAAGTTCCTCCACGCCTTCCATCCCGCTCAGGTCCAGGAAAGCGCCGTCCTTCAACCGGTAATACTTCCTGTGCCTGCGGATCGCGTTCAGGATGGCCAGCATTTCATCTGTCGGTTCATCGTCAAGCGTCATCGCGAGTTCAAGGCCCGTGCCGGACAGTTTCAGGCTTCCCGCGAGCGTGGGTCTTCTCGGCGCGATACGCCTGAAGTCCGGGCTCAGCATCACTTCGCAGCACTGCTTCAGCTCAAATATGCCTTCAGTTACAAAACGCCATATTTCATCATTGTCTTCCAGGCGGATCGTTCCGTGATACATTCTGAATCCTTCATCCGCCAGTTTATCCAGTATATCACGCTCGGCTTCGGCATCGCGCAGCAGCAGTTTTTCACCTTTTTCGAGGCTGATCTTTTCCGCTGCCGGCGCGAACGGGTCTATCTCCGTATCGCCGTATACAAATACCGCGCGCCCGGAAATCGCGTTGCGCTCCTTATCCAGATACACGCGTGCCTCCAGCGGTTTGCGTATCAGCCGCCCGTTCAGTTCCGGGCTGACTTCCAATGTTCCGCGCAGCTTCAGATAAGGCATCACACTGCACACAACATCGGCCGTTTCACGCAGCGGCCAGTCTGTCAGGCAGCGCCCGTCATATCCGTTTTCCCAAAGCACACACAGAAGATCCTTCTGGTCATCCGGTACAGCCGCCGGTTCATTGCCGATCAGCACATACGCCATATCCTTAGTCAGCGGGCGTATTTCTTTCGGTATCATCGATGCCGCGGAAACGCCCGTCGGTGTCAGGAACATACGGAAATGCATCGGTATACGCGTCTCGCGTATTTCATTCACACGTGTGACCTGCCCGGACGAATCCATCAGTCTGAAAGGCGTCTGCTTCAGGGCGTCAAACAGCTCATGCGCGCAGGTATCAGGTATCTGAATCAGTCTTGTTCCGTCTGTTTCGGGTATACCCTCCCCGTATGACTGTGCCGTAATAAAGGACCTTATACGTTCCAGCACGCGCCGGTCTTTTTCCGAAAAGCGCATCCATTCCGGGGTAAATGTGAACTTCTTGCCGAATTCTATGCTTTCGCCTTCTTCGAGTGCGAAAATGAAACGCGGAATACTCCGTACCACATACATCCGGTCTTCTCCGATACGCAGTCCGATACGCAGATTCTGCCCTGTGCGCGCGGGAATCGCGACGGTCACCTCAAGGCGGACATCGCCTCCGGAGGGCATCGTGTTCACAGTAAGCGCGTTCATCGCGGAGGAAACGGATAACGCGCGCTTTCTGAGCAGCCTTTCGGGCATATCGGTATCACAGGCAAACATCCAGGCCGCGACCGCGTGGCGGCATGAAAAACGGGACGCGAACACTTCACAGTCGCAGTGTATCGTCATCCGGTCCGTCACAGTCACCTCATGCCTCTGTCCGTCGGATACGGCGTACCGGACGCGTGTCTGCGTCTCTTCAAGCAGACGTACACAGCCTGTGCTGAACAGTTCCCCGCCGGCAGCTGTTTCCTCTTCCCCGGCTGTTTCCCTGAGCAGTTTCGGATCCAGTTTCATCCGCGTTCCTCCTTTCTTCGCAAACTATATAAATTCTACTTACAGGTTGCTTTTTCCTTCCTTTCTGAGGATTATTGCTTATCCTTCATTAACAAAAAAACCGCCGTTTCCGGCGGTTACGTTAATCATCGGCAGTTGTTCTTCCCGTCAGCTGTGGATACGGTACCATTCATAGTCATATCCGCAGTCAGTGTTCACTTTTCTCGGTGAAGCCGTAAAATGGATCAGGCCGTTCTCCCGTACGGTAAACCGGAGTTTCGCGGCGCCGTTTTCCGCGTTTGCGGTAAAGCAGGAGGACGCGGGATTCGCGTCTTCCCTGAGCATGGTCAGCTGTTCCGCGTTCAGGTCGGCCGGTTCACCCATTTCATGCCAAAGTTTCAACGGGTTGCAGGTCTCTTCATCCACAGTCCTGACAAGCACCGTCATATCGTTCTGCGCCGGCACATCGATTTCAAGTTCCGCCGTTTTTCTTTCCTCACGGCAGATATTCCACAGGATTCCTTCGTAGCCGTTTCCGTTTTTCATCACAATCATGTTGCTGTCACGGTATACAGGCGTTCCCTTCAGATGATTGAAAAAGGCAAATGTCCAGAGTGTGGGCTTCGGAATCAGCTGGTTCGCGATCATTCCGAATCCGCCGTGGAAAGGTCTTGAAGGCACACCCATTTCTTCAAACACATCGCCGAACGTCCAGTAACTGTAGGATGCCGCAACATCTCCGAGGCACGCCAGCAAACCCGCGATATACACAGCGTTCAGATTTGTGTCATGTATCGGGCAGAAAGGATTGTATGATGTGTTGAACTCGGTAATATGCATATCCATTCCCTTGTATTCGGGAAAAGAATCGATGATCTCACGCGTTCCCCGCATTTCTTCGTAAGTATCTTCCACGGCACGCATTTCATGATACAGATACCTTCCGTGATGTTCGGGCGTGTTTCCCATATACGCGTGTCTGGTCACAAAATCAAGCGGCAGCTTTTCGTCCCGGCAGAATGTAAGGAAGTTGCGGATCCAGTCCGGCGTTACAGGTCCGCCGCAAACGGCGGGACCGCCCACTTTCATATCCGGTACGGCTTCTTTGACCGCTTTCGCGGTAACCGCGTACAGGTGATGGTATTCCTTTTCATCCGCGTTTTCCCAGAATCCGGGAAGATTCGGTTCATTCCATACTTCGCAGGGCCAGGCGGAAACCTCCTCATATCCGTATCTTTCAACCAGATGCGTCAGAGTGGCCTTCACCAGATTCGCCCATTGTTCATAATCCTTCGGCGGTGTTGTGTTCCCTTTCCAATAGAAAATCGTCTGTGTACCGGAGGCAATGCGGGACGGCATAAAGCCAAGTTCCAGGAAAGGCCGTATTCCGGCTTCGAGATAACTGTCCATTACACGGTCCAGATAAGTGAAGCAATACGCGTCATGCCAGTTACCGTCCTCATCCGGCGTCGGTTGATAGATGCTCATGTCATCGCTGAAAAGCCCGTGACCGCGGATATGGGAAAAGCCCGCGATATTCTGGGCCATTTTCAGCTGGTCCTGGTATTCTTTCTGAAGCGCCAGCCCCATGCGGCCTGTACCGACACAGTAAGCCGCGTTATTCTTAAACGGTACGCTCCCGTTCGGATCAATTACAACAGTTCTCATTGTTCTGCCTCCCTGTTTTGTTATCTTGTGTTCACGCGTATTTAAGCGTTTCATTTACGGTAATCGAACACGATGATCATGTCATCCGGAATAAGAATATGACGCGTATCAATTTCCCCGCCGCCGAGCATGTCTTTTTCAGCAGTTTCGATTGACCCGTCATTGATCGCGTTCATAAACCGGTCGAATTTTTCTCTCGGCTGCAGGTCATACTTATGCGGACACAGTACGCAGGTAAACGGAAGCGGAATCACCCGTTCCTCCATGTTCCGCTTCCATTCCCGGATCCCGGATGATATCGGGAACCATATCCACGTGCACGGATTCCAGTCATCCCCTGACAGCAGCAGGCTGTATTCCGGAACAAAAACAACCAGTGACCCCGGCGTATGGCCGGGAACATGGATGAACCGCGCGGTCAGACCGCCCAGATCTTTCTCTTCCGGCACTGACGCGTCAGGCATCGGAATACTGCGTGTCAGGTAGTCGTCAGGGATCACTATTCCCTTTTCTCTTGCCTGAGCAATAACTCTTTCCCGCTGCTCCGTACCTGTGCGCAGGCGGAATTCCTCAGCGTCTTCAGGCAGCATCCGCGTCTTTTCGAACCATCCCGCTCCGAGCGCGTGATCATGATGTCCGTGGGTCAGTATAACACTGATCGGCAGCTCCGTAAGCTGACGCACATAAGCATCCACATCCTCAAAACCGTATCCGGTGTCTATGAGAACAGCTTCTTTTTCCCCTTTCAGCAATGTCATGCAAACACCCATACAGTCTTTGATCTGTATCACACCCGGGAATATTTCCTGATGCGTAAAGGCCATTCTGATTTTCCTCCGTTGATTGATACCCCATTAATTCGACATACCGCGGCTGATTCCTTTTCATACTGACAAAAGACACCTTTGTCCCGGAATACAGCCGGCCGGTAATGAACCGCGTTGAGCGGTAGAATTCTTCATTTTACCCGCGGCCGTTTCCGTCATTTCTTACCCCGAAAAAAAGAGTCCGGAAGCTCATGCTTCCGGGCTCTCTTTGTAATAAGTCCGACCGTCGTTTCCTACGGTCTGCTCTGTTCAGATCAGAACTTCAGCGGGTTCACACGCACAGAGGGACCCATGGTGCTGGAGAGGTAAACACTCTTCACATAGGTGCCCTTGGCTGCCGCGGGCTTCGCCTTGATAATGGCATCCATCAGAGTCTGCAGGTTTTCACCCAGCTTCTGGTTGCCGAAGGAGATCTTGCCGATGGGGCAATGGATGATCGCGGTCTTGTCCAGACGATACTCAACCTTACCGGCTTTGATATCGTGGATAGCACGGGTCAGATCCATGGTCACGGTGCCGCTCTTCGGGTTGGGCATGAGGCCTTTCGGGCCCAGAACACGACCGATACGGCCGACCATACCCATCATGTCAGGCGTGGCTACGCAGACATCGAAATCGAACCAGTTTTCCTGCTGGATTTTCTGAATCATATCTTCAGCGCCGACATAATCAGCTCCGGCAGCCTCGGCTTCCTTCGCTTTTTCACCCTTGGCGATAACCAGAACGCGGATGGTACGGCCGGTGCCGTGAGGCAGAACGACAGCACCGCGGACCTGCTGGTCAGCGTGACGGGGGTCAACACCCAGACGTACGGAAATCTCAACAGTCTCGTCGAACTTGGCCTTGCCGGTCTTCAGAACCAGATCAACGGCCTCTTCGGGGTCGTACTGCTTGATATGGTCGATCAGCTTAGCGCTGTCGGAATATTTCTTACCATGCTTCATAATCTACATTCCTCCTGTGTGGTAATAGCGGCTCAATGTCCTCCCACATATTAAGGGGTCTGGCCCCGGTCGTTTACTCTTCCACGGTGATACCCATGCTGCGGGCGGTACCGGCTACCATGCTCATGGCGGCTTCGATGCTGGCGGCATTCAGATCGGGCATCTTGATGGTTGCGATCTTACGGACCTGGTCCTTGGTCAGCTGGCCCACTTTGTCCTTGTTGGGACGGCCGCTGGCGGTCTGAAGGTTCAATTCCTTCTTGATCAGCACGGGCGCCGGAGGCGTCTTGGTGATGAAGGTGAATGTACGGTCGGAGTACACGGTGATGACCACGGGAATGATCAGTCCGGCATCCTTGGCGGTACGTTCATTGAATTCCTTGCAGAATCCGGGAATGTTCACGCCGTGCTGGCCCAGAGCGGGACCGATAGGCGGAGCGGGCGTTGCCTTGGCGGCAGGAACCTGCAGTTTGATGTAAGCAGATACTTTCTTGGCCATTTTATTGGCACCTCCTAAAAAATGTGGTCACGCGGAAGCGTTTACAACTTCCTCCCACGCTTCACTGACGCGCGAACGCGAAAGTGATATGCCCGGGGACGGCTGTTCACCGTCCCCTGTGCAACATCATTAAAACCGGAGAAGGATCAGTCGATCTTCTCTACCTGATCCAGATCCACCTCAACGGGCGTCTCACGGCCAAAGAACATCTGTACTTTGACAGTCAGCTTTCCGCGGATGGTATCCACGTCTTCAACGACACCGCTGAAGTTCTCCAGGGGACCGGACAGAATACGCACGTTCTCACCGATTGCGAATCCGAAGTCAACACTCTTCTGTTCGGAGTTGAGCATCATATCGACTTCGTCCTGGGTCAGCGGAACCGGCTTGGAATCCGGACCCACAAAGCCCGTTACACCGCGGGTGTTCCGCACAACGTACCAGCTGTCGCTGGTCTCGATCATATGCACAAGCACATAGCCCGGATAGACCTTGCGCTGGCTTTTTACCCGTTTGCCGTTCCGGATCTCCACAACATCCTCCATGGGAACCCTGACTTCAAAAATCAGGTCCTTCATGGCATTGTTGTTTTCAATCGTCTTCTCCAGCGTATCCTTAACCTTGTTCTCATAGCCTGAATATGTGTGAACCACATACCAGCAGGCTTCCCTGTTGTTATCAGCCATGTTCCGTTTCTCCTATGTACGTTATGCCACCAGCAGCTTGACCAGAGCTGACGCGCCCATGTCCAGCAGACCGATGACGATACCCATGAACAGCATGAATACAAGCACGATAACGGAATACGCGATCAGCTTGTTCTTGCTGGGCCACGTAACCTTTTTCAGCTCATACCACATGTTCTTGAAGGGCTTTGCGATCTTCTGGGGAAGATCGGCAAACCACTTCAGAATCTTCTGCAGTTTGCCTGCTTCGGCTTTCTTGACAGACTTTTTGGCCTGTTCAGTCACCTTGTTCTCCTCAGACATTTTTCTCACATCCTCATTACGTAGTCGGGACGGGGATCACTTGGTTTCGCGATGAGCGGTGTGCTTCTTGCAGAAGGGGCAATACTTCATGAGCTCAATGCGATCCGGAGTGTTCTTTTTGTTTTTCATGTTATTGTAGTTGCGCTGCTTGCACTCGGTGCAGGACAGGCAAACCTTTGTACGGGCGGCATTTGCCATTTTGGGCACCTCCTGATCTTATCGGAAGAATTATTCGATGACCTTGGCAACAACGCCGGAACCGACGGT
>JAKSQH010000050.1 GCA_024404245.1 Clostridia bacterium | reverse complement strand
CCGCTCTTGTAACCGGTCGGCTTTTTCCAGTCAAGCTGTCCCTCAGCGGTACCCGCTGCCACACTGATCGGGGCACCGAATACAGCCTCGCCGGATGTTGTACCCAGCTTGTTAGCCGTAGATACACTGTCCTTGTAATAGTTGATTGTATACCCGTACTTATCGGGCGTATAGGTGACTGTCACTTCAACATTCTTTTTGTCGATCGTACCGCTTACAATTTCCTCACTCGCGGTATAACCGTCAATAATCGGAGAGCCGATAATATACTGCTGTTTATTTTTACGGGTCGTTGTGTAGTCCGGGCTGGCTGTTCCGCCGTCCTCGTATACATAATGAACAGTGACATTGTAATCCGTGGGTGTATGCTTCAGGGTGATTACATAAGCATCCTTGGAGCCTGTTGAAGGCGAAACAGTTGCCGTATAGCCGGCAGGCGCGGTAAACGTAGGCGCGTTCCAGGATGTTTTGTTTGTTGAAATACTCGTATTCCAGCCGTCTGAAGTATCCGCAGTCTTCTTTGTCGTACTTGTACCAATCTTGACGCTGATATCAAAAGACTTGCGCAGACCGTCCAGATCTTCCATGTCGTCCCATTCAACGGAGATCTTGATGTTTTTATTGCTTCTGTCCAGCGAATTGGTTACCTGGTAAGCGTATCCGCTTCCGGATACGGTTGTAGAGAAGTTCGGACTGCCATATACGGTCTTCCCACCGGATTGTGTCTGGCTCCACGTGTTTTCCGTTACGGTATAAACGATTTCCCTGCCGTAATCATCATACTTCGGCAGTCCGCTGACGGTACCGCTCTTCTTATTGCTGTCTCCCCACGCGTTCTGGGTAAATCCGCTGATTGTAAGCGCGTTGCCGACAGGTGTACCGTTCGCGTAAACCGTAAATGATACACTGGCAGGATGATAGTAGCTGCTGCTGCCGTTTGACCAGGTTTTTGTTACAGTGAGATCAACCTCAGGATTATAGATGTTGGTTACCGTAAGGCCGTTTACCTGCGTAATGTAATGCGCAACAGCGTTTTCCTGCAAGGTATAGGCAATTTCTTTCTTCGCGTCGCCGTAACCTTCATACTTGAATACAGATTCAAAGGGTACCTGCTGACTGGTTCCGGTGCCGACGGACACAGTCTTCTGCTGCACTTGCTCAGTACCGTTCATCAGCGAGAGCGTAATCGTCGCGGGACGGTTCTTGCTGCCCACATCAGCCGGTTCGCTCCAGATTTTCAGTGCCTTTTTCGTGACCAGTTCCCTGTACCAGACGGTAATTGTAAGGGTATCCGACATAGACTCATCCGCGACAAAGTACAGGTTTCCGTTATTGCCTTCCGTCTTTCCGTAGACATAACCGGAAACAGACGGCGCTTCAAAGTCACGGCTGTCACCGATACGGACGCTGTCCGTTACGGATTTCAGTCCGCTGATCGGATCACCGGAATCATCCACATAGTTCACCGTCACATCCACAAAGTCATAAGGGCGGTAAACGAATGTGATTACGTTTTCATCAGGATCACCTGACAGCACCAGCGTCTTTGTTTCGGCATCCGGACGGTATCTGTCAATATGTACGGGGGCCGCCTCAATCACGGAGATCACAGTTGTGCCGGCGGTCTCCTCCTTGGTCACAACGGGGTCACTTTCCACGCCGTCCACAACCTGAACATATTGCACAATATAGGAAGTCGGTTCAGCCGGAATATATTCGAAAGTGATTTCATTATCCGTGGAGATATCCAGCGGAATCGTAATGCTGGACTGCTCGGGCCTGTATCCTTCAATCGCCTGCGCGATAGCGGTAGCCGTCATACCGTTGAAGTAATCGGTAACCAACACGGTTATATCATCCGCAAGCTTCTCAGTCGTTCCGGCACGGTAATAATGCACGGTAAAGGAAATATCAGCCAGCTTCCAGTGCGCGTAAACCGTGACATCCTCGGTAATGGGCTGATCCGGGTCATACCGCGCGCCGTTCTCATAGAACCAGCCGAGGAAATCATAGTACTGACGTACGGGATCCTCAGGCGGATTCGCTTTCGCGCCGTATTCCACTGTCGCTTTTCCGACTTCCTCCTCGCCCTTTTCAATATCGATTACGGCACGGAAGTGAGCGGTTACCTGGGGACGCGTAAATCTGGCGAACACACGCACAGTGTTTGCCGGCATCGTATTAACCGCGGTCGCTTCCGTACAATCCGCGTCAGCGTACCATCCGCGGAAGACCATGATATCCTCAATGCCCCACTTGGCACGCAGAGAGGCATCCGGTTCAGCCAGATAGGAACTGAGATCAGCCTGAAAAGGCACCTGTGCGTCTGTGGCATAATCGCTATACTTATAGGCTTTTACGAGATTGAAATCCTTGCGGTCATACTGGAAATACAGATGCGTCAGGTTTTTATCCGTCTTGTCGACTTCAGTCCATTTTGTGGTATTGGTAAAACCTTCAATTGTCTTCGCGTTCCAGCCTGTGGTGTCTGACTGCATGTCCTGGAAATAAGCCGTATCCTCAACATACTTTGTCTTATCCGCTATATCCTGGAACAGATAGTGCAGGTTCACATGACACGGGAGTTTGGTATTCGTGTTGTAGCGCGCGTACAGAACAATTGTTTTGGTATTGTCATAGCTGACTTTCTTGGTAATATCATCATCAAGCGTAAGATGCTTTGACGTAAGTCCTCTGTCATCCCAGCACTGGAAATAAACATTTGTCCCGGTTACAGTTATGCTGTCACCCATCAGCCAACGGGAGGCAATGTCCTCACCCATCTTTGCCTGGAACGTGGTTTTGCTCGGGTCTTTGAATGACGCGCTCTTAACTGCGGAAACCGTATTTCCGTCCGGATCCAGATATTTACCGTTCTGCTGGAGAACAAACTGTACTGTGAACACCTTGAGGGTATAGTAATAATTGACTACCGTTGTGCCATCCGCTTCAACAACGGCCTTGGACGCGGCGGATCTTTCCGGATCCGCCACATAATACTTTTCATTCGTAAAACCGGTTATTCCGCTGCCGTTCGCGCCGCTGACCTCGGAGCCGACATCCGCGTACAACGTCTGGTCCTTACCGCTGATATATTCGTAGTTGCCGTTGTTGCCGACGATCTCCTTCAGGTACTGAATTCTGTATTTTACCTGCTTCGGCGTCCAGTTGGCATACAGCGTCATATCTCCCGTGACTGTCATGCTTCCGGTCACGCGGTTCGTCAGCGCGGCATCGGAATACCAGCCTTCAAAAGTATATCCGGTGCGGGTCGGTGTTCCGGACGGGCGTAGATCCTTCGTCTCTCCGTAATAGCCCGCGTTAGGAGCAATATAATCGCCGCCATTCATAAAATATGAAACAGTATATACATTCCTGTCATAGTTCAGATAGACAACGTTTTCTTTATTCTTATCGAGAACAATCGTTCCTTCGGAGGAAGCAAATGTATAGTGATCGTAAGTTTTTTCGACACCGGCAACCGTACCGCCGTTCGCGCCTTCAAGATTCTCTTCCTCAATGGTTACGGTATACGGCGTACCGGCACCGCCGGTTGCGGTGCGGTGAACCACCTTATAGTCAGCCTTCTCATCCGTATACAGCACATTGATGTCATAGTTTGTCCATGTGGGAAGCTCGGAAGGGTCAATCGTCACAGCGCTCAGCATAGGATACAGTTTGCCCTCGATACCCGCGCGCTGGATCGCGGTAGGAGACGCAACCGTCACAGGCTCATCCGTGGCAACGAAGTTGAATGTTCTTGAGGCAGCAACATGATCCGTAGTATCCGTCGCCAGAACATAATTGATTGTCACCGTATAAACAGTCGCTTTAACATAGACGGAGGTTACGTCCATGTCCTTTTTAATTGCGACATTCGAATCAAACGGCGCGCCGTCTGATTCCCAGCCGGTGAAAATGTAGCCGACTTTATAAGGCGACTGCGGGAAAACATCAATCGTCGCTCCGCCCTGCACCAGCTGTGTGGCCAGCTGCGTACCCTCGTCAAAGAATTTGACATAGTAATACTGCGCGGGCGGGACACTGCCCTTGGCGCCGGGTTCCCAGTCCGCCAGAACACCTACAGGCAGCATCTGGAATACCATCAGCAACGCTGTCAGCAAAGCAACAAGTCTTGTTTTCCTGCTGTAGTTATACATAACCATACCTCCAAGTCCGGGGTCTGAAGATCATTTATAAAAGCGCGAAAAGGGTGACTGACCGGCGGTCAGTCTACCCAGACCAGAACCTCAACTTCCCAGCCGTAGGAAAGCGTATCCTTTGTGGCGTTGAACTGATACACGGGATCGGTCGTATCCGCTTCAAAGACAAGCCCGGAGCCGCGGATGGAATACCAGCGGTACATCACTGTTTTGCCTTCAAATCCGGATGTCACCGCCGTCAGCGTCACCGGTTCGCCTTCGCTCATAACCTTGCGGCGGGATGTAAAGAGTGTAACACTGTAGTTATTTTCCGGTTCTTCTTCCGCGGGTTCATCCTCGTCAGTCCAGCCAAGGTCCGCGCGGAACACATAGCCGGTGACCCCTTCACACTCAACCAGAATCCAATCACCGCAGTACTCCTGCACTTCCATCTCAGTACCGATCGGTACACTGATCAGGATGGCGCTGAGTCCGTCCGGTGCTTCACGGATATCCAGCAGCATCTCAGGCTCTTCCTCAGTGGGAGTCTCTTCCACGGGAGCTTCTTCCGCGGGTTCTTCAGCAACGGGAATCTCTTCCGCAGGCGTTTCTTCTACCGGTTCTTCAGCAACGGGAATCTCTTCCGCAGGCGTTTCTTCTACCGGTTCTTCAACAACGGGCATTTCTTCTACAGAAGCTTCTTCCGCGGGTTCTTCAACGGCGGGGATTTCCTCCGCGGGCGTTTCTTCCGCGGGTTCTTCAACGACGGGGATTTCTTCCGCGGGTTCTTCAACGGCGGGGATTTCTTCCGCAGGCGCTTCTTCCACAGGTTCTTCAACGACGGGGATTTCTTCTACAGAAGCTTCTTCCGCGACAGTGATCTCTTCCACGGGCTCTTCAACCGCGGGAATTTCTTCCACAGCGGGAGCTTCTTCCGCGGGTTCTTCAACGACGGGCATTTCTTCCGCGGGCGCTTCCTCCGCGGGGTCTTCAACAACAGGCATTTCTTCTACCGGCGCTTCTTCCGCGGGTTCTTCAACGACGGGCATTTCTTCCGCGGGCTCTTCTTCCGCGGGTTCTTCAACCGCGGGGATTTCTTCCGCGGGCGCTTCTTCCGCGGGTTCTTCAACAACGGGCTCTTCTACCGGCGCTTCCTCCGCGGGTTCCTCAGCAACGGGCATTTCTTCTACCGGCGCTTCTTCCACAGGTTCTTCAACGACGGGGACTTCTTCCGCAGGCGCTTCTTCCACGGGTTCCTCAGCAACGGGCATTTCTTCTACAGAAGCTTCTTCCGCGACAGTGATCTCTTCCACGGGCTCTTCAACCGCGGGAATTTCTTCCACAGCGGGAGCTTCTTCCGCGGGTTCTTCAACCGCGGGGATCTCTTCCGCGACCGGTGCTTCTTCCACAAGCTCCTCAGCGGCGGGAATCTCCTCCACAGGGATTTCTTCTATTTTTTCCGCCGGTTCTTCCGCAACGGAAATTTCTTCCGCGGGATCCTCCTCCGGAATGATTTCCTCTTCGGGCACAGTTTCCCCGATAATCTCATCCGCCACATATTCCGGCTCCTCGGCAACGGCCGCGATCAGAGACAGCAGCAGCGCGGCCGCCAGAAGTACGGACAGGGTCTTTTTCAGGATCTTTTTCATCATGTGCACCTTCTATCGTTAAGTGTCGAACGGACGCCAAAAAGGAGCTTCCGCAATTGTTACAAAAGTTCAACTTTATTATAACAAAGAACACATAAAATACAATAACGAAAATGCTCCGAAAACGTTGTTATTTCCGAATTATTATGGCTCTATTTTTCGAAATGTTTATATAACACGAACATCGCGGCATTGTTGTCCGTGCGTAACCGTTTTTTCTGATTAAAAGTAACCAAAACAACAAGGCGGGATGATCTGCATCCCGCCCCGCTTCATATTGATATAACTGCCGATTATTCGGGCTTGTCCGTGTCCGCGATCTCCGCGGTCTCCACCTCGTCCAGAGGAAGTTCCGGGAAAAGCTCACCGCCGCATTCAGGGCACTTCGCGTTTTCATCGAAGTCCACATCCTCCGGCTCAAACTCCACCTCGTGGCCGCAATGAGGGCACTCATACACGAGTACGCCGTCATCATCATCGTCCGCGTCGTCCTCGAAGTCCTCATCATCGGCTTCGCAGTCTTCCTCGCAGTTCGCGCAGTCGCCGCTGCAGAACTCATCATCATCGTCATACAGCTCGGCTTCCAGATCCGCCAGATCCTCGTCAATGCTCATGACATACTCATCCAGCTCATCATGGGCTTCCTGCTGGGCTTCCAGCTCCGCGCCCACATCACCGAGCACATCCAGCATCTCGAGAATCAGTTTATGTGAATCCTTATCGGGGTTCAGCTTCATGCCTTCAGCCAGGCCCTGCAGATAGCTGATACGGTCTGTCAGTTTGCTCATGGTATTTCTCCTTTTTTGTCGTTTAAGCAAAAGGCTCCCCTGAAACAAGGGAGCCTTCATGCTGCCGTTACGGGCTCCGCATGTCCGGAAACCGCTGGGCCGGATCGCCGGCCCGGCAGGCTGCTTATTAAGCGCGCTTCAGATATTCGCCGGAGCGGGTATCGATCTGGATCTTGTCACCGGTGTTGATGAACAGCGGGACCTGCAGGGTGAAGCCGGTTTCCAGGGTGGCGGGCTTGTAGGTGTTGGAAGCGGTATCGCCGGCGAAACCGGGCTCGGTATCGGTTACCTCAAGCACCACGAAGTTGGGGGCTTCCACGGAGAAGGCGCTGCCCTTGAAGAAACGGACGGTCACATTGGTGCCTTCCTTCACGTAGGGAATCGCGTCTTCCACCTGATCCTTCATCAGGGGCAGCTGCTCATAGGTTTCAACATCCATGAAGTAATACAGGTCGCCGTCATTGTAGACGTACTGCATGTCCTTGGTCTCGATAATGGCCTTGGGCATCTTGTCGGTGGGGTTGAAGCTGCGCTCAACCACAGCGCCGGTCATTACGTTCTTGATCTTGGTGCGGACGAAAGCCGCGCCCTTGCCGGGCTTTACATGCTGGAAGTCAACAATATTCCAGACGCCGCCGTCCCACTCGATGGTGATACCTTTTTTGAAATCGCCAGCAGTAATCATGTTACCATTCCTCCGTTACTCTTTATCTTTCCAATTGGTCACAGGATGATGAGTTCCTTGTCGGCGGTGGTCAGCGGCTCGCAGCCGTTCTCCTTCACCAGACATGTATTCTCGACGCGCACCCCGCCGATACCCGGCAGATACACGCCCGGCTCCACTGTGATGACCACACCCGGCACCAGCGTATCCTTGCTGGCGTAGTTCAGGTTGGGCCCCTCGTGGATATCAATACCGACCGAATGCCCCAGGCCATGCCCGAAGCGGCCGGCGTAGCCGCGGCTGTCAATGTAGTCACGCGCCAGCTTGTCAATGGAGGCGCAGCTCTTGCCGGCAGCAAGCGCTTCCTCACACATTGTCTGGGCGCGGAGCACCGTGTCATACACATGGCGCATCTGCGCGGAAGGCTCACCGAGGGCAACCGTACGGGTCATGTCCGAGCAGTAACCGCCGGCCTTCGCGCCGAAATCCATGGTAATCATATCACCGGCGCGCAACCGGCGCTGCCCGGGAATCGCGTGGCAAAGGCTGCCGTTTTCACCGGACGCGATAATTGTGTCAAACGCGAGACCGTCAGCACCGAGCCTCAGCATGGTGAAATCCAGCTCAATCTGCAGCTCTTTCTCGGTCATTCCTTCGCGGATCTTCGGCAGAATCGCACGGAACGCCTCGGAGGTGATATCCGCGGCGCGGCGCATCACGGCGATTTCTTTCGGGGTCTTTACCTGGCGGAGCTTTTCCGGAGCGCGGTCAACCGGCACCCAGGAGAATTCCTCGCCTACGGCGGTACGAAGCTTTTCGAACCTGTCAACCGACAGCTCATCGGCTTCAAACCGGATTTCGTTCACTTCCTCCCCGGCGGCCAGGCGGGCGATCCACTGATTCTCGGGCGTGTCCTTACAGGACATCATCACCTCAAACCCGGGCGCCTGACGCTCAGCCTGCTCGGTATAGCGGAAGTCAGTCACGATTACGCGACGCTTCGCGGAAATGAACACAACACCTTCACCGGTGTACCCTTCCGTCAGGTAAAACATATTGGAGGGCTTATAAATCACAACGGCGGATTTCGCCGGGAGACGCATAAGCTCAATCAGCTTGTCTGACGCGGTCAAAAATTATCCCTGCCTTTCCATATACGGACAGCGCCCGGCAAACCGGGCACACGTCCGGAGGCATTATAGCATAAACGTTTGCCGTTGAAAAGTATTTTTTGAACGCCCCGCCGTTCAGGCAAACGCGTTCAGCACGGCAGCGGCCATGTCCGTCTTTTCGCAGGAGGCCGTATGCCGGACCGGCAGATCACGCAGCGCCTTTACCTGCGCGGGCATCGGCACACCGGTCAGCTCTTCCAGCTTCTCTGAGCAGGCAAAAGCGTCCAGCGCTTCGGCGGCCCGCGTTCCGGCCACGCCCGCGAGCACATCCGCGGCAAACTTGTAAGGGCTGGCGGTGGATACGATCACAGCCGGAGAAGTGTCCGCGGTCCTCGCGCGGTAGTCACGCAGCACTTTGGACGCGACGGCGGTATGCGTATCCATCAGATAATGATCCTGCCTGAATCTCTCCCCGATTTCCTGCAGGGTTTCCCTGTCATCGGCAAAACCGGCGTCAAAGATACCGCGCAGCCAGTCTCTCCGCTGATCGCCCACGCTGTAGCTGCCGCATTCCTTCAGCTGCTTCATCCACACGCCGACCAGATCGCCGTTGCGGTCCGCCGCTTCAAACAGCAGCCGCTCCAGGTTGGACGAAATCAGGATATCCATGCTCGGCGAGCTGGTTTTGAAGAATGTGCGGTGCGTTGAATAAATACCTGTCTCAAAGAAGTCGGTAAGCACGTTATTGCGATTGCTGGCGCAGATCAGCTTTCCGACGGGCAGACCCATCTCACGCGCGTAATAAGCGGCCAGAATATCGCCGAAGTTGCCGGTGGGCACCACAAAGTTCACCGGCTCGCCGGCCACGATGCCGCCCTCGGCAACCAGATCCGCGTAAGCGGAGAAATAATACACCACCTGCGGCACAAGGCGGCCGAAGTTGATGCTGTTGGCGGAAGAGAGCACGCGGCCGCCGTCATTCATCGCGGAGATGAATTCATCGGAGGTGAAAAGCTCCTTCACGCCGGTCTGCGCGTCATCAAAATTGCCGTTCACGGCAATGACATGCGTATTGCTGCCGCCGGTGGTCACCATCTGCAGCTTCTGCACGCTGGATACGCCGTCCATGGGATAGAACACGGTGCAGCTTGTGCCCGGCACATCACGGAAGCCCTCCAGCGCGGCCTTGCCGGTATCGCCGCTGGTCGCCACCAGAATGCTGACCTCGCGCTGTTCGCCGTTCTTGCGGGCGGACAGGGTCGTCAGATGCGGAAGCAGCTGCAGCGCCATATCCTTGAAGGCAAGCGTCGGCCCGTGGAACAGCTCAAGCGACCAGGTGGACCCGTCGATCTTCTTCAGCGGCGCGATCCGTTCGTCATCAAACCGGTCGGCGCTGTAGGCGGCGTTGACCGCGTTTTCGATTTCCGGAATCGAAAAGTCCTCCAGATAAAGCTTCAGAATCTCGGTCGCCCGCTGTGTATAGGGCATACCGCTGAGCTTTGCCAGCTTGGCCGGAGAAACCGCGGGGAACATGGCGGGCACATAAAGGCCGCCGTCAGGCGCGATCCCGCGAAGAATCGCCTGGGACGCGGTAACGCAGCTTCCGCCGCGGGATGAGAAGAATGACATGATGATTACCTCCGTTTCGGATATGAAACTCAGGCGCGACCTTCCGGAGCACCTCCGCCGGAGCGGACTCACAGGCAGCGCGATGCCCGGATGAACCGTGATGATAAAAGGGAATGAGGCGGTGCCGAACGGTCCGCCTCATTCATATTCCCTGAGGAATCAGACGAGATATTCCTTCATGAACGCGGGAAGTGTTTCCGGATCGGCACTCAGGCTGAGTACGAAATTCACTCCGTGTTTCACGGTCAGCGCGTTGAGCGTATTCATAACCGCTTCGCTCTCTTCAAGCGGGGTGTGGCTCAGCTTCAGGAAAGCGTCAATGAAAATGGTGCCGATATCAAAGTTGGAGGAAAGCATGCCGCACAGGAAGCCGATAAACATGTCGGCATTGTTAATATGATAATCTTCGGCGTTGATAAAGCGGACTTTATGATCCACGTCGAACATATAACGGTTGTCATCATCGAGGAAAATCACGTCGCTTGCGGACTCGCGAGCGGTTTTGTTGGTCAAATCGATCAGGCGCTTGGTCTTTCCGGAACCCTTCAGACCCGCAATGATCTGTATCATGGGGATACGCCTCCTTATCAGGATTTTTCTTTATGACATTATACCCGTTATTCCAATTGCCGTCAAGTATCGCGCCCGTCCCTGCCGAGCAGCGCCTGCCAGTCGGTCTCCGCGGCCTGCCTCGGGCTGCGTTTTTCCCGTTCGCATGCACCGGACACAGGGCAGTTTTTGCAGGGATCGTCACTGCCGGACGCCAGCGGCGAAGCGCCGATCCGTCCGGCCCGGATTCCGCCGCACCGGCCGGCAGCGACCTCCATCGCCTTATCGCCCAGCGCGTCCAGCGTTTCCGCGTCCAGCGCCCATTTCACGGCAGTCTTCCCGTCCTTGTTGTATACACTGCCGATGGAATAACCCGGCCGGCCGCGGTCCATCATGGCGACAATATCCGGATCATCCAGCACAACGCCACGCAGCTTCATTTCTTTCACGCGTTCTTCCCTGGATACGTCCTCATCATCCTCCCGCGCTTCGACCAGCGGATCGAGCACCGGGAAATAGAAGGCTCCGGCCGGGCGCGAACCCGGCATGCCCTCGAGCGCCGCCTTCAGATACAGCGGCAGCTGAAGCTGCGCGCCTTCGGCCACAAGGCCGGGATCCAGCGTTCTTGCACTGCTCTTGTTGTCAATCACGCGGATATAGCGCCCGTCCGTCCGGTCAAGCGCGTCGATTCTGTCGATCTTTCCCTCCAGCGCGACCCGGTGCCCGTCCTCCGTTGTCAGCACCAGCGGCGGCCAGTCACTGTCCGGGAAGCCGAAATCGTGCTCGGCATACACCGTTCTGAAGCCGCTGCCGCGCGCCTGCCGTGTGAGAGCCATTGCCGCGGTGCGGAAACGGCGCACATACTCCTCGCCTTCCCATACGCCGCTTTCATCATCGCGCAGGGGGCCGTCCTCCCATTCGCGTGTCAGTTCCTCCGCAATCCCGGCGGCAATCCCGTCGGCGCGTTCATCGCTGATATCCGGCCATGCCGGATCCGCTCCCGCCAGATTCACATAGCGACACAGCGCCTCGTGATAAAAATCGCCCGCGTCCTGCGCCGTAACGGCAAATTCTTTTCTGTCTTCCGGCCGCAGCCCGTGCTCGATAAAAAACCGGTAGGGGCACCGCGAATAGCTCTCAAGGCCGGTGATAGAAACCTTTTCATTGCCGAACAGCCTCCGCGCAAGCTCCGGCGGCAGCTTATCCCCGCCCGGATCCGCCGGCAGCAGCCGCGCGATGACTTCCGTCAGCCGGTCATGCCAGGCTTCGTCCTGCCACAGCAGGCGGAAAGCGTCCTTCCACTCGTCCGTCAGGTCATCCGCGGTCCCGTCCGCGATCGCGCGCAGGCGGATTGTAAGCCCGTCCAGCGCGCCGGCGGGTGAAGACGGCAGCTCATCCAGACTCCCGGACAGCAGGCTGCCGCCCTCCGGGCAATCCGGAAAAAGCTCGCGGATATCCGAAACCGGTCCGCCGGCGCGGATCACCTTTCCGTCCATCGTGCTCATCGGACGCGTGACAACCAGATATTTTTCAGGCAGAGCGAACGCCATGTAATAGTCAAACCTTCTCAGCGCCAGCCGGTGATCCGTATCCATCCCGACAGGCCGCTTCGTGCGTTCCTCAATCAGCGCCCTTTCGCGGTCGGTCAGCACACCGGTCTCCCCGGCGGTCATCACCCCGTCCGTCATGCCCGTCACAATCAACGCGTCAAGCCGGCCGGTCAGCATATGTCCGGCTTCGCCCACAATCACGGCCGCGCCGCCTTCCGGCAGAGAGGACGCCGTCATGCCGAGCATTCCGCTCAGCAGAATCTCCGTCAGATCATCCGCGGTAATCACGCTTCCGCCGAGAAGCGTCCACGCCTGATCCAGCAGTGCCATCAGTTGCTTCCAGATCTGCCGGTTCAGCACCGCCTCAGGCAGCATTCCGCGCCGGATCAGCTCCTCTTCCCGCTCGCGCAGCCGGTCATACGCGTGTATATCCTCAAGGAACGTGAACACGGCCTCCACGGCCGCGCCCGCCTCACGCGTCCCGTCCAGCGCGTCCTTCAGCTTCAGCAGGGGCTCCGTCAGCCGCTGCCGCAGTATTTCCATCTCTTCGGCATCCTTTCCGTATCGGAAAGGTTTTGTCCATTTACTCCAGCGGATACCGTGCTCAACGGCATAGTTCTCCAGCTTCCACGCGTCATCCCCCGTCACGGGTGAAAAGCCGCTGCGCAGGCAGTATATCACCGCTCCCCGGTCAAAGCGCTCCGTCACGCAGCGCAGGGCGCCCGTCAGCATCCGGCACAGGCCGTGCCGGTCCTGCCGGTCACTGCGCATCATATAATGCGGAATCCCCGCCACGGTCATGGACGCGTCTGTCATCGCAGCGCCGGCGCATCCGCGCGGCATGGCAACAGCCATTCTGTTCCACGGGATACCGAGCGCGTGCCACTCATGCAGCCTGCGGATCACATACTCCGTTTCGGCATAAGGATCCGGCGCGGCATAAAGACCCACAGCGTCCGTTTTCCCCCGCCATGGCGCCTCCCGGTCATCCGCGAACAGGTTCCGGCTCAGATAGCACAGCGCGGGATCGCGCCGGGCGTCATCCTCATCATGCCGTTCCTCCGTCCACGGAACGCCGGCGCGCGTCAGTTCATCCATCAGCGAGGCAAGCGACCTGCGCTGCGCGGAGAAAACGCGGTTGTCCGGCGCCTCGTTTCCGGCGCACACCATCATAACGGTCATGGACGCCGCTTCCGGCACGGCCGAAAGCAGAATCGCGCACAGCGACGGACGGATGGTATCAAACCCGGCAACCCAGATATCGGTCCCCCGCAGCACACCGCTGTCCGCCATACGCGCGCAGGTTTCCCGCACGCGCGCCTCACTGTCCGCGAAGCGCCCGTCCGCCAGCTGCTCCGCGGCTTCCCACAGCAGCTTCAGGTCCGTCAGTTTCGCGCGGTCGGCCTCATTTGTCACATCCGCCGCGCATTCAGCCAGCGTATCCGGCGCCGCACCGCCCTCGCGGAGCTCCGAAATGGTATCCGCGATCTTAGCCGCCGTTGACGAACGCACCGCCGCGCGTTTCGCCGTTTCCTTATAAAAGATCAGTTCGGAGCGGTGTTCCGCCATGGCGCGGGCCACGATCATGCTCAACCCGCCGGCATCCAGCGGCTGCCTGCCGTCGGATCCGCCGAACTCACGCACACGGTATTGCAGCCGGCTCGGGCTGAGCACCGTAATATCAATCAGGCCGGGCACATTGAGCCCTTCCAGCAGTTCCAGCTCCGCCTGCAGGGTATACTGCTCCGGCACAATGATCACTGCTCTGCGCCCCGCGTTCCGGCATTGAGCGACCTCCGGAATCACATATTCCATCGGCCGGGCGCCGCGCACACGGACGAACCGTACTTTGCCCATGGTGTCCCGCCTCCCTCAGTCTCTGCTTCCATGATAGGCAAAACAGTACCGCGCGTCAAGAAAAACACATTCCGTGCTTTTCTTTTGATACCGGACGTGCTATGATGACCGCATTCAATGCGTCAAGGAGCTGAGGCCCGTGAATCTGATCATTCCCGAAGCATACAACCCCGTACTTGATCTGCGCGATACCGAAATCGCCATCAAGCTGGTGAAGGACTTCTTTGAGCGTGAGCTCGCGCGCGCGCTGAATCTTACGCGCGTTTCCGCGCCCATCATGGTCACGCCCGAAAGCGGACTGAATGACAACCTGAACGGTGTTGAACGGCCCGTCAGCTTTGACGTGCTCGAAACGGGTCAGAATGTGGAAATCGTTCACAGCCTGGCCAAGTGGAAACGGCAGGCGCTGAAGACCTACGGTTTCGCGCCCGGCGAAGGTCTTTACACGGATATGAACGCCATCCGCAGGGATGAAATCACGGATAATATCCATTCCATCTTCGTTGACCAGTGGGACTGGGAACGCATCATGGCGCCGGATGAGCGGAACATGGACTTCCTGAAGGATATTGTCAGGAAAATCTATATGACGCTGCGCAAAACCGAAGGGTTTGTGTGCGCCCACTATCCCCACATCAAACCCGAACTGCCGGACAATATCACCTTCGTATCCTCGCAGGAGCTGGAAGACAGATATCCGGACGCCACCGGCAAGCAGCGCGAATACGCCGCCGCGAAGGAATACGGTGCCGTGTTCATCACCGGCATCGGCGGCGCGCTGAAAAGCGGCGCGATCCATGACGGACGCGCGCCGGACTATGATGACTGGGATCTGAACGGCGATCTGCTGCTGTATGATCCGTTGTTGGATATCTCACTGGAGGTCAGCTCCATGGGCATCCGCGTGGACCCGGAAGCGCTCAGCCGTCAGCTGAAGATCCGCGGGTGCGAGGAGCGCGCGAATCTTCCCTTCCAGAAAGCGCTGCTGGCCGGAGAGCTGCCCCAGACCATCGGCGGCGGTATCGGGCAGAGCCGTATGTGTGTTTATCTGCTGCGCAAGGCGCACGTGGGCGAGGTGCAGGCAAGCCTCTGGCCGGAGGATGTACAGGAAGCCTGCAGAAAAGCGAATATTCAGCTGCTGTAAAGCGACCGTACGTTAACCCGCAGCACCGCTTCAACCATGCAAAAGCGCCGGAGCATCCGCTCCAGCGCTTCACGCACGGCGGAGAACTCGTTGGGATCCGTCCAGATCTCAAAGGCATCATCTTCGGCCTTCAGATCCTCAGCACCGGCATCCAGCGCGATCATGGTCATCACATGTTTTCTTTGGGGATTCAATTCCTTTATTTCGTGTACCCTGTTACCGGGTAGCGCTTTGGAACTTGCTGATATTTCCTCAAATCTCTTGCTTGTTTCCCTTGTTGCTTTGATTTTATTGGCTTTCGTGAGCCAACTTAATGACATTGAGAACCGTACCGTTGTCTTATGTACTTGGAAGATAATATAGCTTTTCCCTCAAATCAATATAAT
>JAKSQH010000005.1 GCA_024404245.1 Clostridia bacterium | reverse complement strand
CCGTCCACATAGCCGTCCTGGCTGTGGTCCTGCATGCAGGCGGGAACGGGAGCATAACCGCCCATGTCCTTGCCCCAGGCAGCGAAGCCTTCGTTGGTGGTGGTCATATAGGCGATGAAAGCGCAGGCGGTCCAGGGATACGGAGAGGTCTTCGGGATCATCAGATAGTGCTTGTAGGCATATCCGCCGAAGCCGGTGTAGCCATCCTGATAGGCGGCAACAGTCACGTTGTTGACGGAGGATTCTTCGGTTTCTTCAACAGAGCGCAGCTTGGAGTAAACCAGCAGACCGGCCTGGCCGGCGGAAGAAGCCTTCACCAGCGTGGTGCAGATGGGGCCGTCGTCGGTCTCTTCCTGATAGTTTTCAATCCAGAGCTTGACCCAGGCAAGCGCGTACTTGGCGTTCTCGCCTTCAAGACCCATATCTTCGGCTTCGGCAGCCATTTCTTCGACAACGGGTGCGAAATAGGCCTGCTTGTCGGCATCCAGCGCGTCATAGGCGGCCTTCAGCTCGGTGGCGTAGTCATCACGGGTCAGCATGTACAGGAAGTTCTTGCCGACGGGCTCGGAGTTCGGAGCCATGAACTGGGCATGAACGCCTTCAGCAACGAAGTCCCAGCAGTTCATGAAGGACGCGTCGCCCTTGTTGTTGAACTCGAAAACCTTGTTCAGGGTCTGCAGGGCCAGCGGGTTCTCGTTGTTCTCTTTGGCAACGCCCTCGGCCTCGGCCCATTCCTTGGGAACGAAGTTCAGCAGGTAGCCGGTATCCAGCATCTTGCTCTGGATCTGGTTGCCGTCCTGAATCAGGGTCATGAAGTACTGATGAGTGGTATTGTTGATATCACTGGTCAGCATTTCGAAGATGGAGTTGTTCTTGGGCTGGCCCCAGTCAACGCTGCCCGCGTAGGTGGGATCAATGCCCTGCAGCAGTTCCACAAAGGTGGCGCCGGCGGTCTTGCCGCGGCTGGAGTTACCGACACCGTACAGAATGGCGTCATGGGATTCTTCAATCGCCTTCGCGTACAGCTCTTCATTGCTCATGGTCTGAGCCTGAGCGATGATTTCGTCCACCGTTTCGGCGGAAGCGAAGGAGCAGAGAGACAGTACCAGCGCGAGAGCCAGTACGAGCGCAAGGATTTTCTTCATAAACGGACTCCTTTATTGTTTTATTTGGTCACTTAATGACCTTTGGTGACTTGCATTATACAGCAACAATGATACAAATGCAACAAAAAAACAGGCGGCGTCATCCGTTTGTGATGCGCGGTGCCTGTTTCTCCTTTTGTTTCAATACGCGCGGGATTTGTTAAATAAGTATTACGCGGACCTGTGCCGTGTCTGCCGGCGGATGAAAACGTTTGCTCATGTCTTCGCGATACCGAGCGGTTTCGCGACAACCGCGCCCGCCACCGCGCAGGCGGCGGCGCCGGCAAAAATGTAGCTGCCGTTATACAGCGCGGAGTAGATCCACGGGTTTGTCATCGGCATGCCGAAGAACACATCCGGCATGTACTGCCCCCAGACCACCGCGCCCGTAACCCAGGAAACCAGAAAGCGCGCCGTGCTTCCGGCCGCGATGCCGATGAACAGGCCGCCCTTTCTTCCCCGGAACAGGCCGGCAATGCCCAGCACGCTGTAAGCCAGAAGATAGTCGCCGAGAATTGAAGCCCAGCTGATTCCGGTGATCCCGTCCAGCAGGAGCTGAAGCAGGCTGAACGCGAACGCGGTCAGCATGCCCGGGCCGAACCCCCGCCGCGCGCACAGGATAAACACAGGCAGCATGTTCAGCGTAATCGAACCGCCCTGCGGCAAACGGAACAGCTTCAGATAACCAAGCACCTGCGCGGCGGCAACCATCACCGCGCATTCACACAGAATACGGATCTTTTCGGATGTCTTTCTCATCGTACAATATGCCCCGTTTCATTAAAAAAAGCTTTCCGCGCTGTGGCGGAAAGCCTGAACCCCGTTCAAAACCGCTTCCCTACGGTAGGATAACCTACACAGGTTCCAAGGGTCGGACCGATGCCCTCTCAGCCGCCGTACGCGGCTCCCCCAGCGCTGCGCATATTATACTCCTGTCCGTTCGTTTGTCAACCCTTATCACACCGCGACGCCGGCACGGAACTGCAGGCTGTAGAGTTCGGCGTAAATACCGTTCAGTGCCATCAGCTCATCGTGAGAACCCTGCTCGACAATCGCGCCGTTGTCAACCACTGCTATTTCATCCGCGTTTTTGATTGTGCTCAGTCTGTGAGCGACAACCAGCGTGGTTCTCCCCTCGCAAAGCTCATCCAGCGCCTGCTGAATCAGAATCTCGGTGGTATTGTCCAGCGCGCTCGTCGCCTCATCCAGAATCAGGATTGCCGGATCCTTCAGGAAGACGCGCGCGATGCTCAGCCGCTGTTTCTGTCCGCCGGACAGGCGCACGCCGCGCTCACCGATATTCGTGTCATATCCTTTCGGCAGCGTCATGATATAGTCATGAATGTTGGCCTTCTTCGCCGCTTCGATGATCTCGTCATCGGTCGCGTCCAGCCGTCCGTAACGGATATTTTCACGGATGGAATCATTGAACAGGTAGATATCCTGCTGCACAATACCGATGTTGCGGCGTATGCTTTCAAGCGTCAGCGTATGAATCTCCCTGCCGTCCAGCAGGATCTCTCCGCTGACAACATCGTAGAAATGCGGAATCAGATGACAGATCGTCGTCTTACCGCCGCCGCTCGGGCCGACCAGCGCGAATTTTCTTCCCTTCGGTATCGTAAGATCCACATGTGTCAGCACGTTCTCATCGTTCTCATAGGCGTAGGTGACATCTTTGAAGCAGATTTCACCCTTCAGCTGACCGCAGTCTTCCGCGTTCTCCGCGTCCTTTTCGGGCTCGGCGTCCATGATCTCGCAGAAGCGTTCAAAACCGGTCACGCCGTTCTCAAACTGCTCCATGAAATTGATCAGCGTCATCACAGGACCGATGAACATGTTCACGGATACAATGAACGCGGAATAATCGCCGAACTGAATACTGTTGTTATACAGGAAGAATCCGCCGGCAATCAGCACCACCACATTGAAAATATCCGTCACAAACGTGTTTCCGCTGTGGAAGCGCGCCATGGCGTTGTATCCGTCTTTTCGCGCCGTTCTGTATTTTTCGTTTCCGACCTCGAACTTATCGCTTTCGATCTTCGCGTTGTTGAAGGCCTTTGTCACACGGATACCGCTGACGCTGCTCTCCAGGCTCGCGTTGATCTCAGCCATGGAGGAGCGCATATCGCGGAAAGCCTTCCTCATCTTTTCGCGCAGCGTGTAGCTGATAATCACCAGAAAAGGCACGCACGCGAAAACAATCAGCGTGAGCCAGATATTGATGGTGCTCAGATATATAAACGAAAGGATGATGCTGAGCCCTGAAATCAGCAGATTTTCCGGGCCGTGATGCGCCAGCTCCACCACGTCGAACAGATCGTTTGTCATCCGGCTCATGATCTTTCCGGTCTCATGCGTATCGTAAAAACTGTACGGCAGCTTTTCCAGATGATTGAAAAGGTCCGTTCTCATCTGCACCTGCATATGCACGCCCATCATATGCCCCTGATACTGAATAAAATAGTTCAGCATCATCTTCGCGGCATACAGCGCCAGCAGCGTCAGGCCGAGAATAACAACCATCCTGTAGTTCCGGTCCGGAATGAGATCGTTGAGCATTGTGCGCGTGATAATCGGATACACGATTCCGATCAGCGCGACCAGAAGGCTCGCCCCCATATCCATGGAAAAGAGCTTTTTATGCGGTTTGTAATACGCGAGAAAACGCGTCAGCAGCTTCTTTGTTTCCCCCCGGGAGCGCTTCACCGGTTCATTGTTGCTCCGGTTCGGGTTATATCCTCTTCCGCCGTTCATATATTCAGACGATCCTCCTCATTTTCTCATTCAGCTTCGTGTAAATCCGTTCACGGAACCACGGTTCGCTTGAAGCGCTTACGGCTTCATCCGGCGCGAACCACGCGACCGCGCTGTTCTCATCATCCTTTTTCCGCACTTGCTCCGTATCGTCCGCCTTCAGAAGATATGTCACATTCAGATGCAGATGCGACGGCACATACACGCCCTTTTTCTCATGCCCGTCCACCGTGAGCACCTCCACGGAGAAAATGTCCTCCGTGACCGGCGATACGTAGCGTATTCCGCTTTCCTCGCGCACCTCGCGCAAAGCGACGCTCAGCAGGTCCGTTTCCCCGTCGGCATGGCCGCCGAGCCAGCTCCAGCTTTTGTATATGTTGTGATAGGCCATCAGCACGCGCGTTCCCTGTTCATTCATGACCCAGGCACTCGCGGTCATATGGCAGGTCATATTCGTCCGCTCGAATATGTCCGCGCGGTTTCTCAGCGCGTCAATGATGACCGCGAGATCCGCTTTTTCCTGTTCGTTGTACGGTTCATATTCCGTCAGCTGCCGGATCAGTTTTTCATACATAGCCTTCGTTCCTCCGGAAATCGTTGCATTTATCTTACCGCCCGCGGACCGGATTTGTCAATTCATGCCGTTTTTCATCGTTTATGCATCATTTACGCATAATTTTCGATTTTTTCTGCATATTTTTTCATTTTTCCCTTGACATCAGTGAGTATCGGGTGTATATTTTCTGCCGTACCAAACGAAGGAGGATCTGTTTTATGGATAAGTCTCAGATCAAAAAAGTGGTTCTCGCGTACTCCGGCGGCCTGGATACTTCCATTATTATCCCGTGGCTGAAGGAAAATTATAACAACTGTGAAGTCATCGCCGTGTCCGGCAACGTCGGTCAGGCCGATGAGCTGGAAGGTCTGGAGGAAAAGGCTCTGAAGACCGGCGCCTCCAAGCTGTATATTCTGGATCTGACCGATGAGTATGTGGATGATTACATCATTCCCACCATGCAGGCCGGTGCCATTTATGAAGATTATCTGCTCGGCACCAGTCACGCTCGTCCCTGCATCGCGAAGGGTCTGGTTGAAATCGCGCTGAAGGAAGGCGCTGACGCGATCTGCCACGGCTGCACCGGAAAGGGCAACGATCAGGTCCGTTTTGAGCTGGCGGTCAAGCATTTCGCGCCCAACATGCCCATCATCGCGCCCTGGCGTGAGTGGGATATCAAGAGCCGTGATGAAGAGATTGACTATGCCGAGGCGCATAACATTCCGCTGCGCATCACCCGCGAAACCAACTATTCCAAAGACAAGAACCTGTGGCATCTGTCCCATGAAGGTCTTGATCTGGAAGACACCGGCAATGAGCCGCAGTATGAGAAGCCCGGCTTCCTGGAAATGGGTGTTTCCCCCATTGACGCGCCTGACGTTCCCACCTACATTACCCTTGATTTTGTGCAGGGCAAGCCTGTCGCGCTTGACGGCGTGAAGATGTCCGCGAAGGATATCGTTCTGAAGCTGAATGATATCGGCGGCAAGAACGGCATCGGCATCATTGATATCGTTGAAAACAGGCTGGTCGGTATGAAGTGCCGCGGCGTGTATGAAACCCCCGGCGGAACGATCCTCTACCGCGCGCATGAAGCGCTTGAAAGCCTCTGTCTGGACAAGCTGACCATGCATGAAAAGCAGAAGCTGTCCGTCACCTTCGCCGAGCTGGTCTACAACGGCCTCTGGTTCTCCCCCCTGCGTGAGGCGCTGTCCGCTTTCGTCACCAAGACACAGGAAAAGGTTACCGGCACCGTGAAGCTGAAGCTCTACAAGGGCAACATCATCAAGGCCGGCACCTGGAGTCCCTACTCCCTGTACAGTGAAGACATCGCGACCTTCGGCGCCAGCGATTACAATCAGGCTGACTCCGCCGGGTTCATCACCCTGTTCGGTCTGCCCACCAAGGTTCAGGCCATGGTCGACGGCAAAAAGTAAGAGATACTTAAACGGCGGGTTCCATCCGGGACCCGCCGTTTTTCTCATTATACAAAAGCGCGGCGCCGGATTTCACTCCGGCGCCGCGCCTTTATTATTCTGTTATCAGTACATGCCGCCCATTCCGGCGCCGCCGGCGGGAGCCGCGGGTTCCGGTTCGGGAATGTCAGCCACCAGAGATTCGGTGGTCAGCACCATGGCCGCGACGGACGCGGCGTTCTGCAGCGCGCTGCGGGTAACCTTGGTAGGATCGATGATGCCGCGCTTGACCATGTCAACATACTCGTCCTTCATGGCGTCATAGCCGTAACCGGGTTTCTTCTTGGCCATGATGTGGTCAACGATCACGCTGCCGTCGATACCGGCGTTCCGGGCGATCTGACGGATGGGCTCTTCCAGCGCGCGAAGCACAATCTGCACGCCGGTCTTGGCATCGCCGGTGAACTTGTCCAGCAGGGCGGTTACGTTGCTTTCGGCAGCCAGCAGAGCAATTCCGCCGCCGGGCACAATGCCTTCCTCAGCAGCGGCACGGGTCGCGGCCAGAGCGTCTTCAATACGCATCTTGCGTTCTTTCATCTCGATCTCAGTCGCGGCGCCGACCTGGATCACGGCTACACCGCCGGCCAGCTTGGCCAGACGTTCCTGCAGCTTTTCACGGTCGTAATCGCTGGTGGTCTCGGCGATCTGCGCGCGGATCTGACCGATGCGGGCTTCGATATCAGCTTTCTCACCGGCGCCGTCCACGATGGTGGTGTTTTCCTTGTTGACCTTCACCTGACGGGCGCGGCCGAGCATGTCAAGGGTCGCTTCCTTCAGTTCCATACCGGTCTCGGAGGAGATCACGGTACCGCCGGTCAGAATCGCGATATCCTGCAGCATTTCCTTGCGGCGGTCGCCGAAGCCGGGAGCCTTGACGGCAACGCAGGTGAATGTTCCGCGCAGCTTGTTCACAACCAGGGTGCTCAGGGCTTCGCCTTCAACATCCTCGGCAATGATCAGCAGCTTCTTGCCGGTCTGCACAACCTGCTCCAGCACGGGCAGCACTTCCTGAATGGCGCTGATCTTCTTATCGGTGATCAGGAGCAGCGGATCGTCCAGAATGGCTTCCATCTTTTCGGTATCGGTAACCATGTAGGCGGAAGCGTATCCGCGGTCAAACTGCATGCCTTCCACGGTCGTCATGCCGGTGGTCATGGTCTTGCTTTCCTCAACGGTGATAACGCCGTCGGTACCGACGATTTCCATCGCGTCCGCGATCAGTTTGCCGATGTTCTCATCAGCGGCGGAGTTCGCGGCAACCTGGGCAATCGCCTGTTTGCCGTTAATCGGCTGGCTCTGAGCGCGCAGGCCTTCAACAGCGGCTTCGGTCGCGGCTTCGATGCCCTTTTTCAGAACCATGGGGTTGGCACCGGCAGCCAGATTGCGCAGGCCCTCACGGATGATGGCCTGAGCCAGCAGGGTCGCGGTGGTGGTGCCGTCACCGGCAACATCGTTCGTCTTGGTGGAAACTTCCTTCACCAGCTGAGCGCCCATGTTTTCAAAGGGGTCTTCCAGCTCGATCTCCTTGGCGATGGTCACACCGTCATTGGTGATCAGGGGAGCGCCGTACTTCTTGTCCAGCACGACATTGCGGCCCTTCGGTCCCAGGGTGATCTTCACGGTATCCGCCAGCATATTGACGCCTTTTTCCAGGCTGCGGCGCGCGTCTTCTCCGAACTTGATCTGCTTAGCCATTTCTTTGTTCTCCTTTATTTTCTCTTATTCGACAACAGCCAGGATATCGTTCTGACGAACAATGATCATTTCCTCGCCGTCCACCTTCACTTCGGTTCCGGCATACTTGGAATAGATCACCTTCTGGCCGACGGTTACCTGCATCTTAACTTCCTTGCCGTCCACATTCCCGCCGGGGCCGACGGCAATAACCATCGCCATCTGGGGCTTTTCCTTGGCGGCGCTGGTCAGGATGAGGCCGGACTTGGTGGTTTCTTCTGCTTCTACGTTTTTGATGACGACACGGTCACCCAAAGGCTTCACGGTCATGTTTTCATTCCTCCCGATGATGTTTGGTCCGTTTTAGCACTCGACATATGTGAGTGCTAACAACGGTATGTAATATACATCATTTCCATCTGTTATGCAAGCGTTTTTTTTCGTTCAGGCGACTTTTTCACGGTTTCTTCACCGTTTACGGTTCATGCACCGTCTCAGGTTCCTCGAAATCCGGATCCGCCGGCGGCATATGATCGCAAACCATCAGCAGCCCGTCTTCACCGTTATCCTCGTAATACTTTTTTCTTTTGCCCACGGTCACAAACCCGAGGCTCTTATACAGATTCTGCGCCCGCAGGTTGCTCACGCGCACCTCAAGCGTCGCGTAAGCCGCGCCCAGATTTGACAGATACCGCAGCAGCGCTTCGGTCAGCATTCTTCCGTAGCCGTGTCCCCGCTCCGCTTCCTCAATCGCGATGTTTGTGATATGGCTTTCATCCAGAATGATCCATGCCCCGGCGTACCCGATCACCTTCCCGTCCTTTACGGCGACCAGGTAGCGCGCGGCTTTGTTCCGCAGTTCGCTTTCAAAAGAATTCCGGCTCCACGGGATCGCGAAGGTTCCGTTTTCAATTCTTACAATGTCGTCCAGATCCTCCGCGGTCATTCTGCGCACGGATGCCTCAGCCATTCTTCATCGCCTCCAGCAGCTTTTTGTTCAGCTGGGCGTTCGGCGCCCGGAGATAAAAAGCCTCCAGTTCAAGATCCGTCACGGTCTCCGTTTTACCCGCGGCGATCACCGCGGCCGCCGAAGGCCGCAGATACGCCAGATGCGCCGGCGCGAAAGCCGCTTTTTCGCCGAGCAGTTCGCGGATCGCGGCCGCGTGTACCGGCATGCCGTCACCCGTAAACAGGAAGTGTTCGCCGAGCGGCGCGATCAGATCGATGAATTCACTGAGCTTCAGCGCGCGGTCTTCCGTAAGCCGTTCCCCGTCGCGGAACGCCGCGCCGTACACCTGGCCGCAGCGCGCGTCCTGAATCGGGCAGACAACGCCGTCAAAAGCGCCGGCGGATACCGCCAGCGCTTCCAGCGCGTCCACAGGTACGCACGGAATCCCGGAGCCGAAGGAAAGGCCTTTGACTGTCGCCACGCCGATGCGCACCCCGGTAAACGACCCGGGACCCGTTACGCAAGCGATTCTTTCAATTTCATTGATTGAAAGCCCCGCGTCCTTCAGCACGCGGTCCGTCATTGGCATCAGATTCGCCGAATGCGTCCGGCTGTTCAGTACGGTCTGTTCGGCAAGCACGCGCCCGCCGTCGGTCACGGCGACCCCGCAGACAGGACCTGATGTATCAATCGCGAGAATCCTCATTATACTGTCACCTCCGGAATCGCCGTTCTTCCGCCTTCCGTTTTCCAGCGGATCTCGCGCGTTTCCTCATCCAAGGGCTCTATCATGATTTCAATCCGCCGCTCCGGAACCGCCTCAGCGCAGCGCTCGGGCCATTCAACAACCGCGATCCCGTTTCCGCCGAGGTACTCGTCCATCCCCAGCTCATACAGTTCCTCCGCGCTTTCCAGCCTGTACCAGTCAAAATGATACAGCGGAATCCGGCCGCTTTCATACACATTCAGAATCGTGAAGCTCGGGCTGGTTACCGTTTCGGCAACTCCGAGACCTTCCGCGATCCCGCGTGTCAGTTCGCTCTTGCCCGCGCCGAGATCGCTGTGCAGCAGCACCACATCACCCTTTTCAAGATAAGCGGCAAGCGCTTTCCCCAGTTTTCTCGTTTCCCGTGACGATGTTGTGATCATCGTTTGTCTCCCTTTACATGCAGCAGCGGCGAAAGCCGTTTATACAGCAGGAATGTCAGCGCGCTCAGCACAATTCCCTTGAGCAGGTTGAACGGTGCCGTAACAAAAAGAAGCAGCTCCCACTCGGTATCCACAAACGGAAGCGCGGCGGACGCCATGCCGATCACAGCCTCCATCGGCATACCGTAAGCGTTCATGTAGAACGGGATCATGATGTATTTGTTCACAATCACACCGACTGCCGCCATCAGCACCGTGCCGATAACCATACCCGTCAGCGCGCGCCCTCTCGTTTTCTTCACGCGGTAAACCACCGCGGCGGGCACGATCATCGCGGCGCCCATCATGAAGTCCGCCAGTTCGCCCACATACATACTTGTGGAATGCAGCATGCCGATCAGGCTTTTCAGCGCCAGAATCACGGTGCCGGCCACCGGCCCCATGGAAAAAGCGCCGAGTAACACCGGCAGGTTGCTCAGGTCCAGCTTATAGAACGCGACCACGGGAATCTCAATCAGAAACAGAATGGACGCAAGCGCCGTAAGCACCGCGATGCGCGTGATCACCTGAACGGAAACATTTCTCCGCATACTATCACTTCCCGTTTATTATTCAATATCAAGTACATATACGCCCTGCGGCCGTATATCAAGCACATTGCAGCATCCGGCTCCGAAAGCCTTCTCCATGGTACCGGTGAACTCATCCAGCAGATCGGCCGGCACAAAGTTCAGCGTGGTTCCCGCGAAACCGCCGCCGTGCACGCGCCAGGCGCCGCGCGCGCCGAGAATCCGCTCCGCCAGGCACAGCGCCAGCGAGAGGCCCTGTTCTTCCGGTCTTGCCCACACGTTCTGCAGATACATGAACGAAGAGCGGCCGCTCGCGTTAATCTCCTTCAAAAACGCGTTCATATCGCCGGCATCCAGCGCCGCCACCTGCGCCAGCACACGTCGGTTCTCATCGTAAAAATGCATGGCGCGCATCAGCGGCCGGTCCCCCAGTTCTTCACGCAGCGTGCCGAGATGCGCCGTGAAGCTCACTTCATCAACATCGTGCAGGTCCCCGCCGCCGAGACGCGCAGCCACCGCTTTCATTTCAGCCGGGATCGACGCGTAATACTCCGTCAGATCCGCGTGGCTCCCCCCGGTGCCGACAACAACCAGCGCGTAGCCGGCCGCGGCGAAGTCGTAATCCATCGCGCGTATGCCCGCGGGTTCCGTTCCGAAATCCACGGTCACAAGCCCGCCGGCCGCGGATGCCATCTGATCCAGCAGTCCGCTCGGTTTTCCGAAATACACGTTCTCCGCGTATTTGCCGATCACCGCGCGCTCCGCGAAAGGCATCCCGCCGTCATTGAACAGCGCGTCATAGATGCCGGTAAGCATAACTTCAAACGCCGCGGAACTGCTCAGCCCGCTGCCCGCGGCGACAGTTGAGGTCACCGCCGCGTTGAAACCGCCGATCTTTCTGCCGTGTTCCAGCATGCCGGCCGCGACGCCGCGGATCAGTGACGCCGTTGTGCCGTATTCAGCCTCACGTACAGCAAGATCGGCAAGATCCACGGTCACCTCGGGATAACCCTCGCTCATCAGCCGCACAAGCATGTCATCCCTCGGTGCAACAGCGGCTACCGTATCCAGATTAACGGACGCCGCGAGAACACGCCCGCGGTTATGATCGGTATGGTTTCCGCCGATCTCCGTTCTGCCGGGCGCGCTCACAAGCTTCAGGTGTCCGTTTTCCCCGAACAGCTCCGTATAGCGCTGTATCAGTTTTTCGTACCGTCCGGTCTGGAAAGCGGTCATACCGTTTCTGTTGCCGTACAGCCGCTTCAGTTCAGCCTGAACAAACTCACTCCGCAGTTTACCGGATATCCCGTCGCAGTTCATCATTGTCATCAGCCTTTCCCGTTATTCGGTTATTTCAGCAGGTCGGCGAACAGCTGAGCCAGTTCGTCGATCCCGTTTGCCCTGACCTGTTCGCAGAACTCATTCCAGGTATCGTCATTCAGCTTAATATCGCCGGTCACAAAGCACGCCATGGTGTTTTCCGCGTAGTCGGCGACTTTTGTCTGAATCGCGTTGATCTTCGCGGTTGTTTCTTCATCGGGATATACCGGCGGATACGGAAGCACGGAATACTGCCCCAGTGTCTGTAGCTGTTCCAGCGCGGTATGTGTCATCTCGTCCGCGTAGCTCAGCTGAAATTCGGCCGATGTCAGCCCGGGAGCGTTTCCGCCTTCACTGATGGTGGCTTCGGGCAGCACGGAATTCGCGACAGTTGCCTGATCGCTCATCCATTCCCATTGTCCGTTCTCATTCCAGAAGTATTCCGTATCCTCCTCGCCGCACTGCGCGAGTCTGCTTCCTTCCTCGGTATACAGATAATCAACCCACGCGACAAGCTTCGCGGGATCCTTGCACGCGGATGTGACGGCAAAGGTACCGCGCACCACTTCGCCCAGCAGATCGCGGTAAACTCTCCTGCCGTTATATTCAAGCGGCTCAAGCATGCTGTACTGGTCCAGCGAAGCGGAAGGAACCACCAGCAGCGGTGTCGTCGCGAGCATCACGCCGTAAGTCATAGGCTGGTTCGTATCCGTGATCTGCCTCATTGAAGAATTGCCCGAGAAGCCCGCGTGGTCGATCAGGCGCTCATCCCACAGCAGATGCAGCCACTCCAGAAACGCGCGGAACTCATCGGTGGTAATCACTTCGGAAACATTTCCGTTTTCGTCCGCCGTCAGATAGTAATCATTCGAGACGATTCCGTACGCGTGCGCGAGCCAGCGCAGGTCCCACATACCGATAAACGTCAGCGGTATCTCATCCGCCTTGCCGTTTCTGTTCGGATCACCGTCACGGAAAGCACGCAGCACTTCCGTAAGCTGCTCCGCGTTTTGCGGCATGTCCAGCTTCAGGTTTTTCAGCCAGGCGGTGTTGATCCACATCGCGTTGTTGTTCTGTAACTGATTGAGATTCGGCAGCGCGGCAATAGCGCCGTCAGGCAGCGTGATCGCCTTCTCCCATTCCGGGTTCGCGCTCAGCAGCGCGTACAGGTTCGGCGCGTATTCCTGAATATAGGGCTTCAGGTCGATAATCTTCCCTTCATTATAATATTTCAGGGTTTCATGCGCGTCCAGCTCAGCCTTGAAGAGCACATCGGGCATATTACCCTCCGAAAGCAGCATATCCTTTGCTTTCGCGTAAACATCATAATCCGTATATTGTTGGAATTCAAAAGCGATGCCGGTCTTTTCCCGCATCCGTTCAAAAAACTTGTTCGTTTTCCAGTCATGCCCGACATTGTCACCGTCAAAGCCGGCCATAGTGAAGGTGTCCTCCGCCGTTGCGGCCGTACACAGCACGGTCATCATCATTACCGCGAGCAGGATCGCTGTCAGTCTGCGCATTCAAAATACCTCCGGAACAATATTTCACCATTTTTATTATATCGCACTCCATAAGCCTGCGCAATCCGGAAAAACACGTCAAAAAACGGACCCCGCGAGGGATCCGTCTGAGTCATCAGGGCTTCTGTTTACTTTTTCCTCTTCAGGAAGGACGGGATACCGTGGCTGTCCGTCTCAACGGCCGCGTTCTGGGGTGTCGGGAAGCTCTGGGTGTTCTGCTGCGCCGCCGGGAAAGAGCCGGTCTGCTGGCCGGTAATCTGCATATTGTTGTTGAATATCGGCTGGTAGGCGGGCTGCTGCTGTGTCTGGAAAAGCTGGCCCTGCCCGTAAGGCTGGGTATTGTTCATCGCGGAATAGGGCTGTGTGTTCTGCTGGGGCTGCTGCGGTTGCTGCGCCTGATAGTTGAACCCGCTGCTGAATGAACTGCTGTTCGTCATGCCGGGCACACCCATGGAAGGACGCGCGGTAGCCGTTGAGAATGAGGAGGACGGAGCTTCATAGCCCGTGCTGAAAGAAGACGCGTTCATTGTCGGGGGTGTGTAGGAGGCGGCAGGTGTTTCTACATTGTAAGAAGTGCCGAAGGTTCCGCTTCCGAACAGCCGCTCGTGCTCAATCTCGCGTGCTTTCTTCGCCGGCTCTTTCGCGGGGAACGGCGTTTTTTCAAACCCGGTCGCGATTACGGTGATGCGCACGTCATCGCCCATGTTTTCATCAATGCCGGCACCGAAAATAATATTCGCGTCGGGATCGGCGGCTTCCATAATCAGGTTCGCGGCTTCATTGATATCCATAATGGAGATATCGCTTCCGCCGGTGATGTTGATCAGCACAGCGCGCGCGCCGTTGATATTGGTCTCCAGCAGCGGGCTCGCGACCGCGTTTTTGGCCGCGTCCACAAGCTTGTTCTCACCGCTTCCGGTACCGATGCCCATATGGGCCATGCCGCCGGATTCCATAACGGTCTTCACATCGGCAAAGTCAAGGTTGATCATCGCGGGCACGGCGATCAGATCACTGATACCCTGAATACCCTGACGGAGAACATCGTCCGCGATACGGAAAGCTTCCAGCATCGTGGTTCCCTTATTCACCACCTGCAGCAGGCGGTCATTGGGAATCACAACCAGGGTATCCACATGCTGTTTCAGTTCGGAAATACCCGCTTCCGCGTTCTTCATACGCTGCTTGCCTTCAAAATTGAAGGGCTTCGTGACCACCGCGATCGTCAGGCATCCGAGATCGCGCGCGATTTCCGCGACGATCGGAGCGGCGCCGGTTCCGGTGCCGCCGCCCATACCGGCGGTAATAAACACAAGATCGGCGCCCTGCAGTGCCTGTGCGATTTCTTCACGGCTTTCCTCCGCCGCGCGGCGTCCCACTTCGGGTACAGCGCCGGCGCCGAGGCCCTTGGTCAGTTTTTCGCCGATCTGAATCTTCACGGAAGCACCGGACATCAGCAATGCCTGCCGGTCCGTATTCACAGAAATGAACTCCACGCCGCGCAGGCCGGCTTCTACCATGCGGTTGACCGCGTTATTACCGCCGCCGCCGCAACCGACGACCTTGATGGAGGCAAAAGTATTCTGCTCTTCATTCGTAAACTCGATCATGGTATATCCTCCCGACTAATTGTTTTATCCGTTCGATCAGCCGCCCAGCAGGCTGCGGAAGAAACCTTTCACCTTGCCGCCGATTCCCGTTGAAGGCTGATGCTGCTGTTCCAGAGTGTCAATAATCAGGTCCATCAGACCCAGCGCGCTGGAGAAGGAATGGCTGTTCAGCTTTGTGGTACGCCGCGGTGTTTCCAGCACGGCTTTTCCGAGCTTGCCGCCCAGATATTCCCTGCCGCCGCGGTTAAAGCTCAGCGCCCCGCCGGTCATAAACACGCTGCTCCAGTTACCGAGCCCGCCGAAATCATCCAGCTTTTCACGGATCATCCCAGCCAGTTCATCAACCGCTCCGTAAAGAACGGGCTTCACCTGGTCACGGCTGAAGCTCGTTCCCTTTTCACCGTCCGCCGCGGCGACCTGATAGGTCTCGCCGTCCGTTTCGATGCCGTAAACGAAATGCCTCTTGATATCCTCGGCAGCCGCCATCGTGATATCCAGCTTTTCCGCCAGCTCGGCGGTGATTCTGCCCCCGGCGTATTCGATGTTCTCATGATAGATGATGGCATCGCCTTCAACGCCGATAATTTCTGTATTCAGATATCCGATATCAATCAGCACGGATGTGCGGTCGCGTTCCTGCTCAGACATATACAGCATCGCTTCGCCCGCGGGGGTGGAATAGAAACCGGTCACCGCGATGCCGAGGTCAGCCATGCGGTTGCTAACGTCATCCACAAAGAAACGGTCGCCGACGACAAACGAAATACAAGCGACCAGCTCACGGCCCTTCATGCCGACGGGCTCAAGCGTTTTCTTGCCGCTGTCAACCATGAACCAGGCGGGACTGGAGTGAATCACAACACCGGGCAGCTCCGTCAGGTTCTCGGCCGCGAGGCGGAACGCGTTCTGAACATCGTTCGCGCTTACACGCGGATCGGTTCCCTTCAGGGGTACAGTCACACGCGTAGCAAAAACCTTGGTAAATGTTCCGGGCACACCTACATTGATCTCATGGATCTTGCTGCCGCACTGTTCCTCCGCGTCCTTAACGGACTCACGGATCGCGTTATTCACCTGCTCCGGGTTGTTCCACCCTTCGCTCAGGAATCCGTCGTACGGAGCGACACCGGCGCCGATGATATCACAACGCTGGTTTCCGCTGTTTTCGGCGACCAGCGTCACAATCTTGCTTGTTCCGAAATCAACCGCTGCTACTGTCGTCTTCATAGGCTTCAAGCCCCCCTGATCCTTTAAGCTCAATGTTATACGGATTTATTATAGTATCTTGCATGCGTGTTTGCAAGCGTTTTGAACATTTTTATTACATTTTACGCACATTTTTTGTAACAATTGTGTGTCATTTCCAAAACCGGCATGTTCAGATGTCACACCGCGTCCGGTGTGAATGTAGGTTCCGTCGGGGTTGATACACGAATTGTACCGGAACTGTAGCCCAGCTCAATCAGTTTCTGCTCAACAAGCAGCATACTCCTCAGTTTCATATGCAGCTGATCCGTATTCCCCAAATCGACTGAAAAGCCGCTTCTCAGCGTCAGATACAGGTTATCCGGGCTTGTCAGATCCGCCGAAGCGATACGCGGACCGCATCCGAGTACCTTCACCTCAAGGAAAAGGGTCTCCAGTATCTGCTGCTGTGTATTCTGCGCGAGGCTGATTGTCTGCCCGCGTCTGATATTCCGGATTTCAAGGCCCTTCAGTTCCGTCAGTGAAGCCGGCTCGATACCTGTCTGTTCCGTTTCGAACAGCACCATTCCGCTTTTATCCAGCGTGTAGAAAATACCGCAGTATTTCAGATAGGCCATCGCTTCCCGTTCACGCACGCAAAGAACGATTTCGCCGGGTATTTTCTTTTCCATATAGCGGAACCGCAGATTGTAATCGCTCTCGATGGCTCTTTCCACCTTATCGCTGTCAAGCGTAAGCAGATTCATGCCGTATTTCACACCGGAGCCGGCAATCACCTGTTCCCGCGTGTAATTCACATTTCCGACCACGTTGATCACACGCACGGAGAAAACCGTCAGCCGCAGCGCAACACAAAGACCGATCAGCAGGAGCAGCGCGATCAGCAGTGCCGCCCGTCTTTTGCCGGCACGTTTTTTCGCGGTGCCCGCATTCTCCGTGTCCCGCATTTCCGGCTGTACATTCTGCGCGCCCGTATACTGATATCCTCCGGTCTGCTGATCCTGCCAGAACCCGCCCATACGGTTGTTCAGGGAATCGGAACGCTGATCACGCAGTTCCGGCGCGCTTTCAGGCTCGTCAAAAGGGTCGGCTGCCGCGGGATTCGGTCCGACCCAAGTTTCTCTCTGCCATTCCGGAATATCCGCGCCATACCGCGCGGGCATGCCGGCACCGGTCTGCTGCCGGCGGAAGCCCGGCATCGCGGGTCCGCCGGATGTATTCTGCTGTACCGGGTTGCTGTTTCCGCCGGGGCGTTCACCCGGTCTGCGGCCGGATTGATCCATGTGTTCTTCCTTCCGTGCTTAATTTACTGCAGTGCGTTTACGATTTCTTTGAAAATTCTGCCTCTGGCTTCATAATCCGAAAACATGTCAAAGCTGGCGCACGCCGGAGACAGGAGCACGTTCCATCCGTTTTCCGCTTTGCGGCGGCATTTTTCAACCGCTTCCTGCAGTGTCCCGGCACGTTCCGCCGATGTAAAGCCCGCTTCCTTCAGCGCGCTTTCAATCTGATCCGCCGTTTCGCCGATCAGCACCGCGTGCCGGATCTCCGGGGTCTTTTTCATTTCCTCCGCCAGAGGAGTAAATGAGCAATGCTTATCATAGCCGCCCAGAATAATGACCGTCGGTTTTGTCATCGTCTGCACCGCTTTGATTGTCGAGTCCGTGTTGGTGCCCTTGCTGTCATTGATATATGTCACACCGTCCAGCTCACGCACGGTTTCTATACGGTGCTCAACGCCGCGGAATGTCTTCAGCGTATGCCGGATCACGGGAGCCGGCACATTCATCGCGGCCGCGGCGCACACCGCGGCCAGCGCGTTTTCAAGGTTATGCGGACCGGGGATAAAGACTTCCTCAACCCCGCATACGGCGCGCTCCTGTTCTTCGGTCCGGATGATGATCTGTCCGTTTCTCACAAACGCGCCGCACGGTACTTCCTTCTGCCGGGAGAAGAACATGACTTTGGCGCGTGTTTTTCTGTGCAGCCCTTTCAGCGCGGGATCATCGGCATTGAAAATCGCGAAGTCCTCAGCCGTCTGGCGGCGGAACATTCTCATCTTCATTTCGGTATAGACTTCCATCGTTCCGTGCCGGTTCAGATGGTCCTCGGTGATGTTCGTCAGCACCGCCACATGCGGGTGAAAGGTATCCGCCGTTTCCATCTGGAAGGACGATACCTCACACACCACCACATCCTGCGCTTTGGCGGTCATCGCGGCAAGGGAATACGGATAGCCGATATTGCCGACAACATGGGTCGCCTTCCCCGCGTTTGTAAAGATCTCTCCGAGCAACGATACAGTCGTCGTCTTTCCGTTTGTTCCGCTGACGGCAACCATCGTCCCCTTGGACAGCTGAAAAGCAAGCTCAAGCTCGCCGATGACGTACAAACCCATTTCTTTCGCTTTCACGACAAACGGAGCGGTATCCGGGATACCGGGGCTGATCACGAGACAGTCCTTCCCCTCAAGCAGTTCCGCGGCACCGCGTCCGAACGCGTGTGTGACCGGGACACCCTCAAGCGCCTGAAGCTGCCCTTCCAGCTGTTCCTCTGTTTTGCTGTCATTCACGGTTACAACGGCGCCGTGTTTGCAAAGCAGCTGTGCCGCCGCAATTCCGCTTCTGGCCATTCCGACAACAAGTACTTTTTTCCCCGTATACTCCATATCATACCTCCGGCGCCTTCAGAAGGCGCGAACGGTTTACTGCACAGTCGCAAGCACCGCAATCAGTGAAAGGATGACCGTAATACCCGCGTACATGGAAACAATCTGCGTTTCAGAGTATCCCGAAAGCTCAAAATGATGATGCAGAGGAGACATTTTGAATATTCTTTTCCCATGCGTCAGTTTGAAATAGTAGCGCTGAATAATCACGCTCAGGCTGGATACGACAGGCATCGCGAACATAAACAGCAAAAGGAACGGTTGCCGCGTCAGCATGGCGACGGCAACATTCGCGCCGCCGATAAACATGGATCCGGTGTCACCCATAAAGATCTTAGCCGGATATCTGTTAAACCGCAGGAAAGCGATGCACGCGCCGGTCATGCTCAGCGCGAAAACCCCGGTTGTTCCGTATGAGGACGCTTCCGCCGCGTTACCGGCGCATCCAAGCATCATAAACAGCGCGATCATGCTCCAGGCACTGCCGGATACCGTGTTCACAGTGGACAGCAGACCGTCCAGGCCGTCCTGGAGGTTGCTGGAATTCACAATGAAAATAACCAGCAGGCTCATCAGCGGAATATAGAAAAGCCCGAGATCCCACTCCGCGTGAACAAAAGGAATCACGACTTTCGAACCGACGGAAGGGCAGAAATAGCAATATACGCTGAAACCGACCGAGACAATGACCTGCCCGGCGATCTTCTGCCAGGGTGTCAGGCCTTCATGACGTTTTTTCACGGCTTTGATAAAGTCATCGGCAAAACCGACAGCCATACTCAAAAGGCTTACGCACAGGAGCGGGAGCGCCCAGTCCCATCCGCCGTTCCATACAGCCGGATGGAACACAAGCGTGCAAACCGTTACGGACAGTGCCATCATCAGGCCGCCCATCACAGGCGTCCCCTGTTTGGTCTGGTGCGCCTGCGGCCCGAGATCATAGATCGTCTGCCCGAAGTGCAGTTTTTTCAGGTATTTTATCATTCCGGGGCCGATCAGAAGCACAATCGCCGCCGAAACCGCCGCTGCCGCCATCATACTGTACATACGGATTTTCCTTCTTCCCGTTTATTTCCGTTCGTATTTTTCACGAAGCAGTTCGCTTACGATCACCTTTTCATCAAACGGACGTTTGACACCCATGATCTCCTGATACGTTTCATGACCTTTGCCGGCCAGTACGATAATATCACCGTCCTGTGCCATGTCAAGCGCGTAACGGATTGCATCCCGCCTGTTTTCGATCACCTTATACGGTTTTCCGGTCGGTCTGATGCCCTTTTCCACAGCGGAAAGGATCACCATCGGGTCTTCTGTGCGGGGGTTATCCGATGTCAGAATACAGAAGTCGGCCAGCCTTCCGCCGATTTCACCCATCATGGGCCGTTTTCCCTGATCCCGGTCACCGCCGCAGCCGAAAAGGGCAATCACGCGTCCGCGGGCAAACTGACGTACGGTTGTCAGAATGTTTTCAAGCGCGTCCGGAGAATGTGAATAGTCAAGAATGACCTTATAAGGCGTCCCGGTCTGCAGCATCTCAATCCGTCCGGGTACGCTCGTCACGGTCTGCAGTCCGTCACGCACAACCTCCGGCTCAATACCGAGCGTCAGGGCGCAGCTCGCCGCCGCCAGCGCGTTGTATACATTGAAGCGTCCGGTCATTTTCAGATCAACGCGTACTTCGTGCATACCGCGAAGCTGAATATCAAAGCTTACGCCGTTCTCCGTAATCTCGATGTCGCGGGCGTAGATATCCGTGTCCGCCGCGATGCCGTACGTGACATACGGAACGCTGATATCCGGCAGAATCCGCGCGGTCGTTTCCTCGTCCGCGTTAAAGGCGGCGTTTCGCACCATATCAGAGGTAAAGAACTTCTTCTTGGTTTCGAAGTACCGGTCCATATTGTAAAAATAATCCAGATGATCCTGACTCAGGTTTGTATAGCAGCCGACCTCAAAAACCATTCCGTCAAGCCGGTACATATCAATCGCGTGCGCGGAAACTTCCATGCATACGACCCGAACGTCTTCATCAGCCATCTTCCGGAGCATCTTCTGCAGATCAATCGGATCCGGCGTTGTCAGATGTCCGTCCAGCCGCTGTTTGCCGATCACGGAACCCGTGGAACCGATCAGACCGCACCTGAATCCGGCTTGCTCACAGATTGCTTTGAGCAGATAGGTTGTTGTCGTTTTCCCTTTTGTGCCGGTAATACCTACGAGTTTCATGCCGCGCGCCGGATAACCGTAAAAGGCCGCGGCGATTCTCGCCATTGCCGCGCGGCCGTCGCTTACAAGAATCTGCGGCACATCAATCGGCAGGAACCTTTCCACCACAAGTGCCACACACCCGTTCTGCACCGCTTCGTAAGCAAACTCATGCGCGTCAAACCGGGCGCCCACGATACAGAAAAACAAGCCCCTGTCTGTTCTGTCACGGCTTCCGGAAGTAAGCTCCGATATTTCTGTATCCAGATCACCTCTGGTATCCTTCAGATAAGGCAGTTCAGTCAGCATATCCCTCAGTTTCATTCAGATCCCGGCCTTTCTTTTTTCGAAATGGTTCATATTCCCGCCCGAAAACATGGGAAACGGGAGACTGATAACATGTCAGTCTCCCAGGATGGTTGCAAGTCCCGCTGTATCAAGAGAACTGTTCGCGGTTCTCAGGAAAAGCGTCGCGTCATCAGGCACCGTCAGCCTGATCACTTCAATCGTCCGTGAGGATACAAGGTTGAGGTTGACCGCGTTCATGCAGATGCTCGCGTCCGTTGCTTCCTGTGCGAGTTGTGTGCTCATTTCCGAGTTGGACGCGCTTACCGCGGCGATCTTTTTCTCCAGCGTTTCCTTTTCTTTCTTCTGATATCCGATTCCCGCGATATCCGCGATCAGGATAATCGCCAGAATCGCGGCCAGTGTTGAAATCGCCCAGGCACCGATTGACCACCGCACGCCGTTACGGCTGAAAACCTTTCCGGCGTTCCTGTCCGTAACCACGGGATTGCGTCCTGTATTGGCCGTATCCACCGTATATTTGCGCCAGTTGTCATCGCGGAACATCGCGTCCACTTTATCTGATCTGCAGGATATTCTCTCTCTTCTGACATCAGCTTCCTGCACATAGTTCACAAGCCTGTCTGTCTCACCCCGGCGTTGCCTCCGTGCAACGCCCGGCCTGTTCTGCCGGCCTGCCATTTCATAAGTCATATCATCGGCAGCTCCTTATCCCTATAAACTCTGTATCCGTCCCGCCCGGTTATCATCCGGCGGTCTGTATGTCATTCCCTGTCCGCGTTCTGCTGTTCAAGCCGGCCGATCATTTCCAGCAGATCAGGCAGCTCGCTTCTGAACTTCTCCCACGCGTCGGCGGCAGCCACAGCGGTGACCACGCGCACATAATCGTGCGCCCCGGTAATTTCGACCTCGCGGTCATCCTTCAGCACTTTCTGCCGGAGATTGGCCGGCAGCAGCACGCGGCCCTGTCCGTCACAGGTCTGGTTGTCGTAGCTCATGGCGTAGAACTGTTCCAGGTATTGATTAAGCCCCGGATTCAGTTTTCCGAGCTTCTCATACGCGTGACTCCGTTCTTCCCATTTTTCGTTCGGATAGATCGCGATTGAGCTGAAATCCAGCGACGGGGCAATACAGAAGGTGTCGCCCAGCTGATCTCTGAAAACCTGCGGGATCACCATACGGCCCTTAGCGTCCATTGTGTGGTTGTAGGAGCCGATAAAGCGCAGCTTCGTTTTCGGTTCATCCTGTGCCTCAGCCACGTTTATCGCCACCTTTCTACCACTTTTCACCCTATTTTAGGTCATGTCTACCCCTTTTCCACACATATCATACAACATCGTATTCATCTGCGCAATACTCGCGAAGCATTGCTATTTTTCACAATTATGTTTAGTCTGTTTCATGCTATTCATATTTTTGTAATATATTTGTAATATTTAATTGTGTTAATTGGGTTGTCCAAGTTTTGCCTGTACCACATTTTGTGTGCATAAAAAAAAGACCCGCACAGGTTGCGGATCCATATGACAATTGCGCGTATTAAAATTAATCAAAACTTAATATTTCAACCGGTGAAAAGTCAATGCCGTCAGCTGAAACAAGCTGATACCGTACTCCGTTCAAAGTGCCGTTGAATGCCGCGGCAATCCCTTTGCCGTGCAGATGCCCGTAAACGGCATACCTGATACCTCGTTCTTCAAGCAGGTCCGAAAACGCGGATGTCTGGCCGTCACCATACAGCGGCGGAAAATGGAACATCGCGATGACCGGTCTGCCGCGGGCGATCTTTTCCGCGGCGTCAATACTGATTGAAAGGCGGACCGCCTCGCGCCGGTAAAGCTTTTCGTCCGGTTCGGAAAGCAAAGTATCGCCGGTCGGTATCATCCAGCCCCTGGTGCCGCAGATCACCGCCGGTCCGATATCCACCGCATCATTCTGCAGGGCGGACATGCCGGCGGGAAGTGCCGAACGGACCCTCGTCAGTGAAGACCACCAGTAATCATGGTTGCCTTTGAGCAGTATTTTGCGTCCCGGCAATTCACCGATTGCCTGCAGATCATCCCGCACCTGCTCCATCGTCATAGCCCAGCTGATGTCTCCCGGAATCAGGACGGTATCCTCCGGCGCGACCTTCTCCCTCCAAGCCCCGGACAGACGAAAAAAATGCCCGTTCCACTGAGGACCGAACACATCCATCGGTTTTTCCTGCTGACCCGGCAGATGCAGATCCCCAATCGCGAACAGGCGCATAACAGATTCCCCTTCTTAATATATCAGCCCGGATCAGAATTCCTCCGGTTCCTTGTCGGCGGCCTCATCGTCACGCATCTCGTCATCGCGAACGGCCTCCAGGCTCATTTCCTTATCTTCATCTTCATCGGTTTCTTCTTCACCGAAGTCGATGTCACCTTCATCCATTTCCGGAATGATCTCATCCATGTTGCTTACGGAATCCATATTGCCGATGTTTTCCGTATCAATCGTTTCACCGGCATCCGAATCATCCTTCGTCTGCATGGTTTCACCGTTCATTTCCCGCAGGCAGAACAGGCATACATCCTTTCCGGGCAGTGCCGGCGCTTCGTTGCACACAGAGCAGAGTTCCACCTCATCGCGGGAAAACTCGCCTTTGATCTCGCGCATGCACACTTTGCAGTATTTATCGCCAACCTGCATATAGTTCAGTTCACAGCGGGGGCACAGTACAAATTTCATGAACATTCCTCCAGAAAGCAGCCATTCACCACTTTGTGGCACCGAACAACTGCTGTTGATATGTGTTTCACCACAACCATGCCACTTTCAAGCCACAAACTGCGTATCAGCCGCCACTCCGGGCGATTTCAGCGCCACATTCGGGCCATTCTTCCGGCACCGTGCCGTTTTACGGTGTTGCATTATACTACCGTTCGATACCGGTTGCAAGTATTTCTTCTATCTTATGAAGCAGTTCCGGCCGGCCCGTTCCGTCCTCACCGGAATAGCAGATGATCTCCCACGGCTGAACAAGCAGAGCGCGGCATATCGGGGCCAGTTGTTTGCTTCTCGCTCCCCGGCTGATCTTATCCGCCTTGGTCGCGATCACCGTAAACGGAATCCCCATTTCGCGCAGAAAGCGGTTCATCTGAATATCGTCCTGCGTCGGCTCGTGACGGATGTCAACCAGGCACAGCACATGCTCCAGTTCTTCCGCCTGTTCAAAATAGTTCTGCATCATCACGCCCCAGCGTTCCTTTTCCTTTTTATCAACCTTCGCGAAACCGTAGCCGGGCAGGTCGATAAGGTGAAAGGACCCGTTCAGCAGAAATACATTCAGCAGGCGCGTCTTGCCCGGCGTCGCGCTGGTTCGTGCCAGTTTGTTCTGCCTGCAGAGCGAGTTGATCATTGTGCTTTTGCCCACATTGCTTTTTCCGGCCACGGCAATCTGCGGCAGCCCCTTTCCGCGGAAGTTGCCGTAGTCCGCCATGGATGTAATAAATTCCGCTGTTTTGATCTCCACGCCGTTACTCCTTTATCAATGCCATTTTCAGCACATCCCCGATCGTTTCGGCTTCAACAACGGTGAACCGTTCCAGCACATATCCGGGAATTTCTTCAAGGTCTTTATGATTTTCCTTCGGGATTATCAGGGTACGGATACCGGCGCGGAAAGCCGCGAGCGTCTTCTCTTTCAGACCGCCGATCGGCAGTACTCTTCCGCGCAGTGTGATTTCGCCCGTCATCGCTACATTCTGCCGCACGGGAGAAGCGGTGAACGCGCTTACAAGAGCCGTTGCCATAGTTACCCCCGCGCTCGGTCCGTCCTTCGGAACGGCGCCTTCGGGAACATGAATATGGATATCCCTTTCCTGCCAGAAATCAGCCTTCAGGCCGAGTTCCTCACTGTGTGCCCGCACCCAGGAGAACGCGGTTTCCGCGGATTCCTTCATCACATCGCCCAACTGCCCGGTCAGCTTCAGCGTTCCCTTTCCGGGCATCAGCGCGCACTCAACCTGAAGCATCTCACCGCCGACCGTTGTATACGCGAGTCCGTTCACCACGCCGATACTGGCCTTCTGTTCGGGATTCTCACGCAGATAGCGTACCGCGCCGAGATACTTCCCGAGCTTATCCGCGCTTACGGTAACTGTGCTCTTTTCATTCTCCAGCATTTCAACCACAGCTTTGCGGATCACCATGGCTGTGGTCCGTTCCAGCGTACGTACGCCGGCCTCCCGCGTGTATCCTTCGATCATCGCGCGCATCACGCTGTCGCTCATACGCACACTGCGGGGTTTCAGGCCGTGCGCGGCAATCTGCCTCGGCAGCAAATGGTTGCGCAGGATCTGCAGTTTTTCCTCTTCCGTATAGCTGGGCACTTCGATAATCTCAAGCCGGTCCAGCAGCGCGGGCGGAATGGTATCTGTGGTATTCGCCGTTGTAATGAACATGACCTTGCTCAGGTCGAAAGGCAATTCCATATAATGATCCCTGAACGCGTTGTTCTGCTCCGCGTCCAGGACCTCAAGCATGGAGCTGGCCGGATCACCGCGGTAATCGTTGCCCATCTTGTCGATCTCGTCGAACAGGAACACGGGATTCATCGTTCCCGCCTGCTTCAGGCCGGAAATAATCCGGCCGGGAATCGCTCCGATATAGGTACGCCTGTGTCCGCGTATTTCAGCCTCATCACGCACGCCGCCGAGGGACATCTGAACGAACTTACGGCCGACTGCCTCCGCCACAGCCCGCACAACAGATGTTTTACCGACGCCGGGAGGGCCGACAAAGCACAGAATCGGGCCCTTCATATCCTGCTTGACACGCAGTACAGCGAGGTATTCAATGATTCTTTCCTTTACTTTATCCAGGCCGTAATGGTCCTTATCCAGCACTTCCCGCGCGCGTCTCAGATCCAGATTGTCCTCTGTTTCCTTGCCCCACGGGAGGTCCAGGATCCATTCAATATACGTCTGGCTTACGGCAGCCTCGGGTGAGCCGGGCGCCATACGGCCGAGCCGTTCGATTTCCTTTTCACATTTCTCGCGGGCTTCATCATTCAGCGGAGTCGCTTCCATCCGTTTACGCAGCTCGGAGGTACCGAGTTCGTCATCATCGCCGAGCTCCGAATGAATCGCTTTCAGCTGTTCGCGCAGATAGTAATCTTTCTGATTCTGATCCACCTGTTTGCGCACTCTGGCCTGTACCTGTTTCTCAAGGTCGATCATTTCCGTTTCCCGCGCGATAATCGTACTGATCTTTTCAAGCCGCGCGGACGGATCTGTTTCATCCAGCAGCTGCTGCTTCTCTTCCGTACTGAGGGGCATATTGGACGCGATCACATCCGCCAGTTCTCCCGTACGGTTCACATTGCGCACGCTCAGTGCCGTGTCAACCGACACACGGGATCCTTTACGGGCATATTCCTCAAACAGCTCCCATGCCACGCGAACCGCCGCGCGGCTTTCCTTTGTCCTCGGATTTTTATCGGCAAACTGCCGCACAACGGCAGTCAGGCAGGGTTCCGTTTCCTGCTCCGTTACAATCCGCCCGCGGATCTCGCCCTCCGCCATAACCCGCAGGCACTCGCCCGGCAGATTCATAATCTGCCTGATCACAGCCACGGTACCGGTCAGGCTCAGGTCATCAAAGCCGGGGGTTTCCGTTTCCTCATCCTTCTGGCTTACAAGAAAAATTCGCTGATCATTCTGCATTGCCCGTTCAAGCGCGGCAACACTCATCTTGCGGCTGACATCAAAATGCAGCACGACATGCGGATAAACGACCTGTCCGCGAAGCGGAAGAATCGGCAACAACATCATTTTGTCTTTGGAGACTGCCATGGATTTCCTCCTGCCATTTGAAAAGTATTGACAGTATAACGTTCTTTATCTGTTTTTGCAAGCATGAAAAAGGGCCGGCGTCCCGGCCCTGTCAACAGTGCGGTCACAGTCACTTATGCATCTCAATCTGTACATCGCCGGTCACGGTCAGGCGGAATGTCGCCATATCCTTATGGGAATACTCACCGCCGTTGACACTGTAGCCTTTATACAATTTGCCGATTGAGCCGCCTGTGACAACAATTTCCGTACCCACGGGCACCACACCGTAGCGTACCCATACAAGCCCGCCGCCGGTGAAGCGGCATCTGGTGCATACCACACGGCACATGCCTTCAGGCACGTTTTCAATCACGCTTGTCACATCAAGTGTTTCCGGTACGCTCGTTTCAACACTGTCGGCATCATCCGCGTCCGGAAGTTCCCCGTCCGTCTCCGGTTCCGTATCATTTTCAGGGTCATCCGGTTCCGCCGTGCCCGTCTTTCCGCCGGCGGTCTGTTCCATATACGCGGGCAGCTCATTGCCTACCAGCAGCAACACATATTCGGAATCCGTTTCCGCGCCCTTGTTGAAGCAGTGACAGTAAACCTGCCATCCGTTCATACTTACCGGAATATTCGACAATCTGAAATGGCGGCTGTTTTTTCCGCTGATCTTCAGGCCTTTGAATGTTTTACCGGCCTTGGTCGCCAGCACTTTCTGCTCGGTTTCCGGATTGTAGAAATACCAGGTCAGGCTCTGATAGCCCGATACCTCAATATCGAAAACGCATTCACCGCCTGCAGCGACTTTCTGCGAGACAGGCTGTTTATCAATCACCGGCGCCTTGGCCGCGTATGCCGGCACGCACGTGCAGGCAAACAGAACGGCCAGCAGCAGGGCAATACATCTTTTCATTTGCTTTCTTCCTCCGCGTTCACCGCGCGCCCGTCCAACGACCGGGTGACCACATCCCTGAAAATCGTATCGCCGGTCATCACCGCGATCGCCTCAATCGCCATATCCAGCAGTTCACGCTCGCTCATACCGTCCCGGGCACCTTTGGTGATCTCGCTTACAAGCGTTTCGCTGCGGCGGATGTTCTCCTGATAGACTTTATATGCTTTTTCCATGCTGAACGGATTTTCCGCTTCATTCTGCATCTTCATTCCTCCTCACGGTACCGTACAAGTATAACCTCTCAGTTCTTTCATTGCAACCCCGCGGAATTTTCCACCCCGGTTCCGTTACGTCCGCCGCTTTCCTTCGGCGCAATTTTCGTCTTGACAAACCCTGACCTGTCCTGTATAATCACTTTTGTTGTTTAGGGGAATGGTGTAATGGTAACACGTGGGTCTCCAAAACCTTTGTTGAGGGTTCGAATCCTTCTTCCCCTGCTCAGCACACCGGAGCCTGCTCCGGTGTTTTTTTACGCAAATGAAGTACGGGGCCGCGTCGCGGCCCCGTACTTTTATTTCACTTCGAATGTACCGACCTGTTCGGACATACCCACACCGAGCACTTCGCACGTCTTCCGCGCGCGGTCGCCGCCGTCCACCTGGTTTCTGATCCGGTTCAGCTGCTCACCCATGAATACAACCACCGCCGTTTCGCCGCCGTCCAGATTGCAGGTATCCGTGCAACCGGCAGCCTGCGCCAGTGTTGTCAGCTGAGAGAGCGTCACGCCCTCACTGTCAGCCATGCGGCCTTCGGCTGTCACATCGATAAAGTGTCCCTTTCCCGCGGTGCCGAAGCAGTGCCTCGGCGCCTTGGATTTGAAGCCCGCTCTTGTCGGGTCCATGATCCACTCGCTGATCTGACCGTCCTTCAGCAGATAGGGACCGAAACTGAAAACATCATACGCGCCGTCCGCCAGATACTGTTTCGCGCTCACCTCATCGCTGTGGAACACTTTGGCTGTACCGTCCTTATAGAGCGCGACCGAGTCAAGGTTCGGGAAATACCTCGGATTCTTTACGTTGGGATCGTCCACATAGATTTCACCGTTCCGGATGATAATGCCGGTGTTTCTGCCGTTCTTCACACCGAGCCTGTAAGTATAGTAGTCGGCATTGACAGCAAACACGAGCTTGTTCTTCAGCGCGTTTTCCGCCGCGTCGACGCGCACCTTGTGCCGCTTAACGGGATCGTATTCAACATTGTGCATCATCTCGCCCGCGTCCGTATCGCACAGGATATCCGACACAAACCAGCGCAGCGGCAGCGATCCGTCATACTTCCGCGTGATCAGCACCCGCAGCGTGGTACTGACATACGCATAAAGACCGTGCTCGTCATCCGCGTACACGAATTCCCCCTCATCCAGGAAGCCTTTTTCATTCAGCGCCGGCAGCACCGCTTCAATGCCTTCCGTTTCAAGCGAAGGCAGCTCCTTCGGTTCCGTCAGGCAGTCCGCCGGTATATTCTCCATAAAGTCGTTATGGTTGAGATCCGCGCCGACAGTTTCCGCGTACAGGCCGAATGTGTTGTTCGCGTAAGTTGTGCCCGTTCCCTGTACGGACAGTTCGGAAGTATCCATTGTTTTGTAGTAGAAGCCCGCGCCGATGGCGGCTATCAGGCCCGTTCTGCCGCCCAGCTTCTCCATCGGTTGTGTCCAGTCATGCACAATCTGCGTGTCCTTCGTACCGTAAAGGTGCAGATACAGTTTCTTTACCTGCCAGGGTTCACCGGCGGAAGGATACCTGTCCGCGTCCGCGGCAATCGTGAAGCACTGTTTGGCGGCGTCCGCGGCCATCATCCGCATGCCGTTGGTCCCTTCACCGTTTTCATCCGGCGCGACCACAACCTCGGGCCTGTATTTTCTGTACAGGCCGGTAACCGTCTCAAGCACTTTGTCCTCGCCGTTCTTGCCGACGCTCGCGTAAGCCTTCTTCACGCTCTTGGATGATTTGTTTTCCAGCCCGAGCATAACGGGATAATAGCGGTATCCCATACTCCACAAGCCGTTCAGCAGTTCGCTCCGGCGTGATGTATTGACCGTTGTGAGAGTCGCCACAACAACGCTGCGTCCCTTCTCCACCGCGTAATACGGAATGGCGCCGCCCAGGAAAATATGATCATCCGAAGGCCTCGCGATCAGGAAGAGGATATCCGCTTTCTCCGGTGTTTCCTCCCACCGCTGCACCCATGAAGGTGTTTCGCCTTCACCGAATACGTAAATTTCGTTGAAACCGATGATGCTCTTGGCGCTGTCCGTTGAAATAATACGGACCTGATCCGCACCGGGCAAATCGTAATATACATGGAAGAAACGTGTATCGCCGTCCGCCAGCTTTTCCCATCCGTTTCCGTTGTCAATCTGAATCTCATAGCTCGCGGGCATGGTACGGAAGCACAGATACAGACCGTACGCCGGTTCCTTCGCCTTTACGGTCACATACGGATTCATCGCCTTCTTGGCATCCCAGTAACTCGTAAATTTCTTATCCGTCATCTTGTCGTAGCCTTTCGGAGCTGACCCGGACACCGTACAGGAGGTTGTGATATCCTTCGCGTCCGCGGCGCAGGCACACACGCACATGCATACAGCCAGCAGTAACAGTCCGAGGCAGACGATCAATTTCTTCATATTCATTATCCCCGTTCTTCCGATCAGTCAGTTGATGTTTTCAAGGAAGTCGAGATGCGTCACATCATCCCCGACTTCGCTGCGATACAGACCGAATGCCGTATTCGGATACATGGAACCGGTTTCCTCAACGCTCAGCTTGTGCCATTTCCCGCGGATCTTGACCGACGCTGTCGCCTGCGTCTTATGCAGGCTGTAAGCGGCGGAAGCAAGCTCAAGGCCGGTACGTCCGTCCATGCTTTCAAGCGGAACAGTCCAGTCAAAAGCGGTCCGGTTCGTTTCATCCCCGTAAAGATGAATATACAGTTTCTTCACCTGCCACGCGCCCGGAACATCCGTATACTGTGTCCCGTCCGCGGCCGCGTCATAGCAGTTGATCGCTGCGTCGGCGATCATCTTATGCTGTCCGTGCCCGTATTCACCGTTGATATCATGCGTCACAACAACTTCCGGCCTGTATGTGCGGAAAAGACCCGTTACCCAGCCGAGAACGGCTTTCTTGCCGCCTTTGATCTTTTTATAGGCGTCCGCCGCCTTGCTTGAGTACGTGTCCGAAAAGCCTCCGAACACGGGATAATTGCGCACGCCCATCTCCCACAGTCCGTTCAGCGCTTCACTTCTGCGTGTGGTGTTGCTCCAGGACAGATAAGCCACAACAACATTCTTTTTCATTTCAACGGCGTATGTCGGAATCGCGCCGCCCAGAAAAATCAGTTCGTCATCCGGATGAGCGACAAGAAACAGTACATCCGCTTTTTCCGCCGGTTCCTTCCACCGCTGCACCCAGCCCGGCACTTCACCCTCGCCGAATACGAACAGCTCGTTGAACCCGAGCACACATTTTTTATCACCGTCCGCGATGATCCGTATCTTCTTCACTCCGTCCAGCGGATAAAAAACATGCCAGTACCGCGTATCGCCGTCACAGACCGTTGTCCATTTGTCCGACCCGCTTCCCGCCTGTATTTCATAATGTTCGGGCATGGCGCGGAAACAGAGATACAGACCGTAGACCGGTTTGTCCGACGTAATTGTCACATAGGGATTTTTGATCTTTTCACTTTCCCAGTATGTCGTATACTGTCCGTCTGTCATCCGGACCGCCGTGCGTTTGCTTTTGCAAAGCCCGATTTTGCAGCTTCCGGTCAGATTTTCCGCTTCTCCGGCATACGCGCCGGCTGACATGAACATAAGAAGCAACACGAGCAGTGCCGGAATGATCAATCTTTTCCCGTTCATGATCTCAGTTCCCCTGCAAAAGATTTTGCTTCAAACCGTTCCTCCAGCCCCAGCCATTCGGCGCAGGTCGCCGCGACATCGGCGTATGTATTCCGGGTACCGAGATCCACGGCTTTGTTCATCCCTTTGCAATATGCCAGTACAGGCACCGTTTCCCTTGTGTGATCGGTTGAAACATCACAGGGATCACAGCCGTGGTCCGCCGTGATAATCATCAGGTCCTCATCACCGAGCAGCTCCGTCATTTCAGGCAGTCTCGCGTCAAAGTACTCAAGCGCTTTCGCGAATCCTTCCGGATCGTTTCTGTGTCCGTATACGGAATCCGTGTCAACGAGATTCGTGAAACACAGGCCCGTGAAGTCTGTCTTCATAAAGCGGATCAGGCTGTCAATACAGGCAGGGTTTCCCGCGGCATGGTCCGTCTTTGTCAGACCCTGCTCAGCCATGATATCCTCAATCTTTCCCACGCCGATGCTTTCCAGGCCGGCTTCCTTCACGGCATCGCACAGTGTGCGGCCGCACGGAGGCATGGAGAAATCGCGGCGTCTTCCCGTACGTGTGAAGTTCCCGGGCGTGCCGATGAACGGACGTGCGATCACCCGGCCCACGCCCAGCGGGCCCTGCAGCATCCCGCGCGCGGTACGGCAAAACGCGTAAAGCTGTTCCGGCGGAAAAATCTCTTCATGGCAGGCAATCTGAAACACGCTGTCACCGGATGTATAAACAATCGGAGCTTTCTCCTCCATATGGCGTTTTCCGAGTTCCTCAAGAATCACCGTGCCGGAGGCGGGCTTGTTTCCGAGTGTTTTGTATCCGATCGCGTTCTCAAACGCTTCAATGAATTCACGCGGAAAGCCGTCCGGGAAAACAGGGAACGCCTGTTTAACCCGTACACCGGTCAGTTCCCAGTGGCCGGAAGTCGTATCCTTTCCGGCACTCTGTTCAATTGCCCTTCCGTAGGCGCCGTATACCGCGCCGTCATACGCGTACCCGGTGCCCGGGATCCTGCCGAGCCCCATGCGCGCCATGTTCGGCAGGCACGGATGGCATTTTTCAATCACATGCCCGAGCGTATTCGAGCCTTCATCTCCGTAAGCCGCGGCATCCGGCGCGTTACCTGTCCCGGTCGCGTCCAGCACCGTCAGAAATACACGTTTCATCCGCAAGTACCTCCCCGGATTATTTCATTATATTATATCCCATTTTCATTGCCCGCGCAAACCGTTCCGTTTACTGTTTCTGGATAACAAAGCATTCCGGCGCGCCCGGCCCCGCGTTGACAAACACCTGATGCAGCACATTGTACTCCTGCGGTCTGAGACACGCGAAATGCTCCGTAAGCAGTTTCCGTTCGCGTTCGCCCTCCTCATGCCCCGGATAAACGCATACAGTGCATACGCCATCCTTTTCCAGCAGTTCAAGCGCCGCGTCCACAGCGCGGAGCGTGGTTTCGCATCTGGTTGTCACATGCTTGTCGCCGCCGGGCAGCCAGCCGAGATTGAAAATCACCATCCGCACAGGCGTTTTCACCAGTTCCGGCATGTGTTCATGGCCCACGGAATACAGATCGCAGCGCTGTAGCACACCGTTCTCCTCAAGCAGCGCCCGTGTCTTCGCGACCGCTTCCGGCTGGATATCAAAGCCCGTCACATGCCCGAATTCACCGACAAGCGTCGCCAGTTTCAGTGTATCATGACCGTTTCCCATTGTCGCGTCAATCACGCTGTCACCTTCACGGATCACTTTCTCCATGATTTCAGCGGCGAGAAACCGCGCGCTGCGGAGCATAAACGGCATATGTCCACACCTCTTTCATATTCACGCGGGGCTTGAAAAAAGCCCCGTGAAATGATATCATGCCCGCATGGAAAAATCAAACCGGAGGTACAAAATGACGGATATGGCCGACCTGCTCCTTGCCTGGTATGACGCCGAAAAGCGTGTCATGCCCTGGCGCGGCATTCATGATCCGTACCGTACCTGGGTCAGTGAAATCATGCTCCAGCAAACGCGCGTGGATACCGTACGCGATTACTATACAAGGTTTATCACGGCGTTTCCGGATGTATTCGCCCTCGCGGAAGCGGACGAAGCCGACGTGCTGAAAATGTGGGAAGGTCTTGGGTATTACAGCCGCGCGCGCAATCTGCAGGAAGGCGCGCGTCAGGTTGCTGAACGTTTCGGCGGCATTCTTCCGTCCGATCCGTCCGTTCTCGCGTCAATACGCGGTATCGGACCGTACACGGCGGGAGCGATCGCCGCGATCGCGTACGATGTACCGGCGGCGGCGGTTGACGGCAACGTTATCAGGGTTATCAGCAGGTTCTCCGGTATCCGTGAGGATCCGACCGTCCCGTCCGTGCGCGCTTTGATTGAAAAGACGGTTCTTGCACTGATGAATCGGAAAAGGCCCGGCGATTTTGATCAGGCGCTGATGGATCTGGGCGCCACCGTATGTGTGCCCGGAACACCGGACTGCGACCGTTGCCCGCTTCGTGATCTTTGCAACGCGTATGCCGCGGGCGACGCGCAGGATCTTCCGCTGCTGCCGGCAAAAGCGCCGCCGCGGGTTAAGCCGTACGATGTGTGCGTCGTGCTGTCCGGTTCACGGGTGTTGCTGCGTCAGCGTACGGAAAAGCTGCTGAACGGCATGTATGTCTTCTGGATGCGTGAAGGGCATTCAGATATCCGTAAGCTGCGGGACGTTCTGGCAGGTCAGTTTGCCGCGGTCCCGCTGTCGGTGGACTGCCGTGAAAGCGCGAAGCATGTTTTCACGCATCTGGTCTGGGATATGAACCTTTATCTTGTCACGCTTCCGCCGGATCTGTCCGCGCCGGCCGGATATCTTTTCGTCAACAAGGATGAACTTGACCGGTACCCTGTGCCGGTCGCGATGAAAGCCGCAAGGAGGTTGCTGTAAATGGCCAATCCGATTCTGCCCTGCTGGGAACACATACCGGACGGGGAACCCCGTCTTTTCGGTGACCGCGTATACCTTTACGGTTCACATGACAAGCCCAGGTCCGGTTCTTTCTGCGATACCCGTCTGAAAGTCTGGTCCGCGCCTGTCAGCGACCTGAACCGCTGGACATGCCACGGTGACTCTTTTCACGTAGCCGCGGATGACGATCATCCGTCATCGGTGCCGTGGGAAGCGCGCGAGCTTTACGCGCCGGATGTTGTGGAAAAGGACGGAAAATATTATCTTTTCGCTTATCTGTTCTACTCCCGGGGCGCGATCGGCGTTTCGGACAAGCCGGAAGGACCTTTCCGTCTGCTCGGGCCGTATCACTGGGACGAAAGCATACCCGTTCCGCCGGATTTTTGCAATAACGGCGTGTTTGTCGACCCCGGCGTACTTGTGGATGATGACGGCAGTGTATGGATCTACTGCGGCTTTGAATGGAGCTACGTAATCCGCACAGACCCGGAGGATATCACAAAAGTGCTTCCGGAAACATACAGGACCGATATCATTCCCCGCGGAACGGATCCGGCGGATTTCTATGAAGCCTGCTCTCCGAGAAAAATCGGTGATACATATTACCTGATCTATTCACCGCGGCGCGGCAGCCGGCTGGATTACTGCACCGCGCCCTCACCCGCCGGTCCTTTCACCTACCGCGGAACAATCATCGACAACGCGGTCGATTTTCCGGGCGGCAACGACCACGGCGGTCTGTGCCGTATCGGGGATCAGTGGTATATTTTCTATCACCGCATGACCAACGGCACCTGTTATTCCCGTCAGGCATGCGTGGAAAAAATCAACATTCTGCCGGACGGTTCCATTCCGCAGGTGGAAATGACCAGCCTCGGCTTTGAGGAGAGTCTGGATCCGTATGTCATCCGTCCAGCATACAACGCGTGCGTGATGACCGGCGGCGCGATCATCCGTGAATACGATCCGATGGACATCGTTGTATCCGATATCCGCAGCGGTTCCGTGATCGGTTTCAAGTACTTCGATTTCGGGGCGGATTATTCCGGCACATCGCTGAACCTGTGTGTGAAACTGCGCGGTAACGGTGAGAGCGGTCTCATTCATGTGCGTCTGGATGACCGTGCCGGCGGCGATGAGATCGCCGTTATTCCCTTCGGCGGCAGTGACGCGGTGCTGACTGCCCGGGTAAGGAATATCACGGGACGGCACGCGGTATATTTCGTTTTTGAGGATGACCGTCCTCAGACGGACTGGGCCGGCATGACGGACAGACGTCTGGTTTCCTTTGAATCATTCGTGTTTATGAAATAACGGATAAACAAGCGCCGGAATTCTTCTGAAAAGCCCCGGACTCTTCACGTAAAAGAATCCGGGGCGCATATGTCTTCATTCAGACCTGCTGTTTCTTCACGGCAGGCTGTAAATTTATTCCGATATGTTACTGTTTGGCGCCGCACTCGGGGCAGAACTTGGCACCGGGAGTCAGCTGCGCGCCGCAGGCGGAGCAGACAGAAGCCACGACCTGCTGCTTCGCGCCGCATTCGGGGCAGAATTTGGAGCCGGCGGGAATCTTCGCGCCGCATTCGGAGCAGAAAGCCGTTGCCGCGGGAGCGGCGGGAGCGGCAGGAGCAGCCTGAGGATTCATGGCCTGGGTGAACATCTGGCCCATCGCGGCACCGGCACTCATACCGACGCCCAGACCGGCCATGCCCCCGTTGGCATCGTTATTCGCGGCTTCGCGCATAGCTTCGGCCGCCTGATACTTCGCGTACTGATCCAGGTTGCCCAGCACACCCATAGAGGTCCGCTTGTCCATGGTCTTTTCGACTTCTTCGGGCAGGCTGATATTCTCAACCACGAAAGAGCACAGCGTCAGGCCCAGCTCAGCCAGCTTGGGATTGATCGCGTTCATCGCGTAGCCGGACAGTTCATCATAGTTGGCAGCCAGATCCAGCGCGGGAATCTTGCTTTCGGCGATGGCATCGCTCAGTCCGCTCACCAGCGTGCGTTTGATCTGTCCTTCAACACCGTCCACGGTAAACAGAGCCGCGGTACCGAACACCTGCTTCAGGAAAGCTTCGGGATCGCTGACCCTGAAGGAATAGATACCGAAGGCGCGCAGGCGGATCATTCCGAATTCCGCGTCACGCATCATCACGGGGTTACTGGTTCCCCATTTCATATCCAGGAACTGCTTCGTGTTCACAAAGTAAACATCGCATTTGAAGGGGCTGTTGAAGCCGTACTTCCAGCTCTTCAGCTTGGTCAGAACCGGCATATTGCTGGTCTGCAGTTCATAACGGCCGGGCATGAACACATCGGCGAGCTGCCCTTCGTTTACGAATACGGCCGCCTGGCTCTCACGCACGGTCAGCTGGGCACCCATCTTGATCTCGTTGCCCTTGCAGTCATACTTGTATACCATCGTCTTGGTTGAGGTGTCCGTCCATTCGATCACATCGATCAGCTGGCTTTTGATTGCGCTTAAAATTCCCATAATACTGCCTCCTGTTTTACATTTTTCCGTAGTTTTTATAATAATCGCAGATCGCCGTCAGATCAGGCGCTACGTGTATCCCGCTGATATGCAGGTCAAGCCCCATGTATTCCTTGACATGGGCAATGCTTTCCGCGGTATGCGCGGTAACCATCGCGGTCATGCTGTCACCCGCGCTCTGCTCCTCATAACCGGTCATCGGGCAGTGCAGAAGAAAGATCCTGCCGTCCGGAAGCACTGTCGGCACAATTCGCAGACCGTTCAGTTCGGTACCGCAGAGCTGCCTGAGCATCTGCTCAAGCCGGTCAAGCCCATAGGGCCATTTACCGTCAATCTTGTCATTATCCGCAGGTTCGGCCAGCTGAACAATCACACACGGGCGCGCGGGATTCAACCTGCTCCGCATCAGCCGCAGCTGCCGGAGAAACAGCGCTTTGTCCGTTACCTGGCCGCTCATGACCTTGCGGAAAAACTCGTGTCTGCAGAACTGCAGCAGTTCCTCTTCCGTAAAGCGGTCATTGGAAAAATCCATATGCGTGCGGTTGAGCAGAATGCTCAGCTCGCTGAGATAGCGCCGCACTTCATCCTCCGTGGTGCCGGCCTCAAAGATCGACAGCAGCGGAAAATATTCGCGAAGATAATCAAGCAGGGCATTCTCTTCCGCCTCGGAAGAAAGCGCGATGCAGATACCGTCCGCGTGATGCTTGGCAAGACTTTCCTTCGCGCCATCGAAGCTGTCACGGATATGCGGAGCCTTGTAGCCCAGCATTTCCCAGCTCCGGATTTTAGAAAATGCCTCGTTCACCTCTGACCGGTCCGATACGAGCAAAAGCTTGTACATGCACTGACCTCCGTCTGATTTCGGATACGTGCCGATTATACAGGATTTCCCTGCTTTATGCAAATCATTTCCCGAAAAAATGTTCTATTCAGGTCATTTCCCTTCCGAAACAGACCTGCCCGGAAATTACTTTTTAATGTAGTAATCCCGGATAATTGAGGCGTTCAGCCTTGCCGGCGCGAATTTGTGCAGCCATACCGCCATGTGCTGGTCCGCCGACGCGATGCACTTTCTGTAAGGAAGGCGCCTTCTCCCCGCGTACTTCACAAGTTTTCTGCCGAGCACATCCGGATCGGAACCGTTCGTTTCGTCATGATGCATAACGCCGGCCATGCTCGCGTAATCCGCCGCGTAAGGTGAATCGCTCCCGGACGCGCCGGCGTGCATGCGGTACCTGTCACTCCCGCTGCGGTGATCGCCGGGTTCAACCAGCATCACTTCGATATTGAAAGGCTTAACCTCCGTCTGCAGGCATTCGGTATAGCCTTCGATCGCGTGCTTGCTCGCGGTGTACGCGCTTTCAAACGGAATACCGAGCAGGCCGTTGATTGATGAAAACAAGATCACCCTGCCGCCGCCCTGTTCACGCATCAGCGGAAGCACAGCCCTGTTTACGCGCACCATACCGAGGAAATTGGTATCCATTACACGGCGGTATTCATCCGTCGTCAGTTCTTCGCACGGGCCGAGAATCAGTATCCCGGCACACTGGATCAGCACATCCGCACGCGGGGAAATCTCATGCGCGGCGGAAACAAACGCGTTCACACTGTCTTCGTCGGTCACGTCCAGCGGCAGCTGTTCGATGCCGTCTCTGCAGCCGCGCGTGAAGCTTCTCGCCCCCGCAATCACGCGGTATCCTGCGTCACGGAACGCGAACGCGGTATGCAGGCCGAGTCCGCTGGAAGCTCCGGTAATCCACACTGTTTTCTGACGATTCATCATAGCATACTCTCCAGCATACGCTTTACAACGCGGTGGGTTTCCGCCGCGGCTCTCTCGGCAAACACAGGATAATCAACTTCCGCCTTGCCGTCCGCGTTATCGGATACAGATCTGAGTATACCGCATTTCACGCCGTGCATATAACACGCGTGGGCAACAGCCGCGCCCTCCATTTCCACGGCAAGGGGCGTGCATCTGGCGCGGATCGCGTTTTTCTGTTCGGCACCGCAGATAAACTGATCGCCCGTCGCGATAATCCCCTCATGGCAGCGGATACCCTCAGCCTCAGCCGCCTCGCGCAGGTTTTTACGCAGGGAATCGTCGCAGGGAATCTCAATCAGTCCGATTCTGCTCACATAACACACAGGATCCCCGATCGGCGATGTATCCATGTCATGCTGCACCGCGGCGGTGCCGATCACCATATCAAAAATGCCGACGCTTTTATCGCCGCTTCCGGCAACGCCGATATTCAGTATCATATCCGGACGGTACAGCATGATCATCGCCTGCGTGCAAAGCGCGGCGTTTACCTTGCCGGGACCGCAGACGCTGATTACAACATCACGCCCGCACAGTTTTCCGGCGGTAAAAACGTTCATGCCGGTTTCCGTGATTTCGGTATCCGTCATCTCCTGCTGCAATCCTTCGATTTCAGATACCATCGCTCCGATAATTCCGATCATTACTGTCCTCCGTTCCAGCGTTCAATCTCCTGCTCCACAATATCCGCGGCGCGTGTGGTCCCATGTTCGAGATTCAGGCGTTCACCCAGTTCCTCCGCGGCCACACGGTAGCTTCCGCGTGTTGTCAGGTCAAGCAGGGCCTTGGTCAGCCGGTTCACCGTCAGCACATCGCGGCGGATCGGTTTCGGCCCGCAGCCCATCTCATACACACGGTTTCCCCAGAAAGGCTGGTCCCCTCCGAACGGAATCACCAGCGTCGGCTTCCCGTAGCGCAGGCCCGCGGCGGTTGTTCCCGCGCCGCCGTGATGCACAACCGCTTTCACCCGCGGGAACAGCCAGTCATGCGGTATGTAATCGGCAAAATACACATTCTTCGTTGTTTTCAGTTTCGCACCGCTCCAACCCAGGTTGACCACAGCGCGGACTCTTGAAGCCCGTACCGACCGCAGCACGGTGGTAATCGTGCGGTTCATGTTGCCGCTGTTCATGGAGCCGAAACCGATATACACCGGTTCCTCACCGTTTTCCATGAACTCCTTCAGGTCTTCCGGCGGCTGCCATTCACACGGGCTGTCGTCAAACCAGAAGCCGCTCATCCGGATATGCTCATTCCAGTCAGTCGGTCTCGGCATCACCATGGGGCTGATGGCATAGATCACCGGCACATAATGCCCGTTGATATCATAGTCCGGAACCGTTGTCAGCTTTCGCGGCTGCATGCCGTTCTTTCTGCGCCATTCTGTCAGATATTTCTTTTCCAGGGTACTGATCAGCAGGTAACCCACTTTATAGGTTGTTTCGTTCCAGGCGCTTCCCAGGCGCTGACCGGGTGCGGACGCGATCGGCGCGTCCCGGTTCGGGTCCATCGGAAAATAATGCGTCTGAACGCAGGGGATATTGAATTTCTCGGCAATGGAATAGAACACGCTGCCGAAGAAAGTGCAGATCATGGCGTCCGCGCCGGCGCAGCTGTCCGTCAGCCCGTCCAGCAGGGGCATCGCGACTTCCTTCAGGCTTTTTTCAACCTGCGGAAGATAGTTGAGTCCGCCCGCGTTCGGCTTCATTACACTGGAGATGAATTTTTCGGCGTCTCCGCTGAGCTCGAAGAACTTCAGACCTTCGTTTTCCACCATTCCCCTGAACGCCGAAAAGCTCGCGATCGTGATCTCATGTCCGCGGCTACTGAGTTCGCGCCCCAAAAGAACGTACGGCCGTACGTCTCCGGTGGACCCGATCGTCAGCATTGTGATCTTCATTATCTCATCTCTCCCGTTTAACTCCCGTTGATCCGGCGGGGTTCAGTCACAGTGTTCGCAGAGCAGGCACAGTAACACATTTATATTATACTCCGTCTACCCTGTCAAAATCAACTGTTCCGGTATTCCGGTCCGGGTTGTCACAGTTCCCGATTTGTGCTATCATCATCGGGTAATTTTCCGCACCGTGAAGGAGATCGTTTTCATGGCGATGAATATTGTGCTCGTGAATCCCGAAATTCCGCAGAATACCGGCAATATCGCGCGTACATGCGCCGCCACCGGTGCCGTGCTGCACCTGATCAGGCCGCTCGGTTTTTCCCTTGATGACCGGTATATGAAACGTGCCGGGCTGGATTACTGGTTTCTGATGGAATATCATGTGTATGACGGCATGGATGATTTTCTCGCCCGGAATCCCGGTGCCCGGATGCATTTTGCCACCACCAAGGCACCGAAGGGATACCACGAAACTACATTTCAGGACGGTGATTTCCTGGTTTTCGGCTGTGAAACCCGCGGCTTGCCGGAAAACCTGCTGGAAAAAGCGTATGACCGCTGTATCCGTATCCCCATGCGTGCGGAAGCCCGCAGCCTGAACCTTGCCAATTCCGTCGCGATTGTCCTGTATGAAGCGCTGCGCCAGACCGGATTCCCCGGTCTGTGCGAAGCCGGTTCCCTCACCGGGCGTGAGGAGCAGGCGGCGCCCTGGCTTGATTATATTTAACGGAGAGTGAAAACAATGGCGTATTTCCGCAGAAATGACGGTATCGAAGTCACCGGAAACAACGATGAACAGGATGCCGGCTATGTGCGCCTCTTCAACCGTGATGACACGGAGCAGGACGCGGATGTGTACGATGACGGTTTTGATGAACTGAGCGGCGACTCCGCCGAAGACGGGGATGTGCTTACCGAAGAGGAGGAGGAAGAGCTCCGCCGGGACCGGTACCGACTGGCCGCCGGGCTCGGAAACCTTGCCGCGATTGTAGTCGGCTGCGTGATCATTCTGGTCATGATCGCGCTGTTGTTTTCCCTCATCAACTGGCTACAGAACGATGTCAGCCATACCTTCACCCTGTGGAACAGCAGATTATAAAGACAGCGAAGGGCGTGCCCGCCGGGCACGCCCTCATTTTTCAGTTTTCCAGAATCCTGCTTCTGTTTTCGGGATCCGTATCACCCTCTGTTGAAAAACACAGAATAACGGAATCCGCGTCCAGCCTCATTGCCTGTCTGAGCTTCTGATGTTTCGGCTCTGTCAGCACGGAAAGCATCGCGCCGAAACCTGCCGCGCCGCTTTCACCGGAAACAACCGCCGGATCGTTTCCGGCAGGCCGCGCCAGTCTGCGCATTCCCTCCGCGGCCGTATCATCATCAACGGCAAGAAAACCGGCCGCCGCGTCCCGCAAAATTTCCCACGCGAGGGTACACGGTTCACCGCAGGCAAGCCCCGCCATGATTGTTTTCAGATCTCCCCGCACAATACGGCGTTTCCCCTCCGGATCCGCGCCGCTTCTGAAACAGCAGTCCGCCGTCATCGGCTCCACAATATAAATGTCCGGCCGCCGGGTTCCGTACCGTGATGTCAGATACGCGGTCACAGCCGCCGCCATGGAACCGACGCCCGCCTGCAGGAACACATGCGTCGGTATCCGGTCGCCGAGCTGATCCGTGGCCTCCGCGGCCATCGTAAGGTAGCCCTGCATAATTCTGAGCGGAACGGTTTCATACCCTTCCCACGCGGTATCCTGAATCAGGGCCGCGCCGGTTTCCAGAGCGGCGTCTCTCGCCATACGCACAGTATCGTCATAGTTCACGTCCGTTACAATGACTTCGGCGCCTTCCTTCCGGATATTTTCCACTCTGGCGCGCGCGGATCCCGCCGGCATGAACACGGTGCATTTTCTGCCCGTCACCCGTGCCGTATACGCGAGCCCGCGGCCGTGATTTCCGTCCGTCGCCGTCATCACGGCATCCGTGTTTTCTCCGAGAAAGCCGGCCGCGTAGCTTGACCCGAGGGCTTTGAACGCGTTCAGACCGAAGCGTGTGCTTTCGTCCTTGATCAGAATCGCGCGTACGCCGGTCTGTTCCGCCAGCGCCGGCAGTTCCGTCAGCGCCGTTTCGCAATAGCCGGGAAAGTCGCGATGGTAAGCCGTCACTTTTTCCGCCTGCTCCAATGTGAAATACCGCATGATACCTTCATCCGGCTGTCCGTTTCTGCCCGGTGTGCAGGCAATTGTACTCATGTACGTCCCTCCGATCACGTTTTGTTCAGTATATCCGGAAAACCGGAAAAGGGCAATTATATTTCATCAATAACGCTTAAGTCAAAACGGTTCACCGGGCATTTTTAATGTTGACAACTTTACTCGGATATGATATGCTCTCCGCGGCAATTCCGAGAGTTCCTGTCGGATTTGCCGGAAGGAGCATCGAATGAAGCTTTCAACCAAGGGCAAATACAGCCTTTACGCCATGCATTACCTGGCGGAGCATTATGACGAAGGTCCCCAACCGCTGAAAGCGATCGCGGCGATCGGCGTACCAGAGGATTACCTTGAGCAGCTGCTCGGCACACTGCGGAAAGCCGGTCTCGTAAGCACGGCGCGCGGCGCGCAGGGCGGATACGCGCTTGCCTCCGCGCCGGAGTCGGTCACGGTCGGCGATATTCTGAACGCGACCGAAGGGCCGCTTACCATCTCTGACTGTCTCAGTGATGAAAGCCGCTGCGACAGGTCCGGCGGATGCAAGGCGCGCCGCGTGTGGGATTATCTGTCCCGCAGCATTAACGGGCTTCTGGATTCCATTACACTCAAAGATATGCTGGAGCAGGAGGCGTTCGGCACTCCGGCGCAGCAGAAGGAGCAAAACTGATATGATGAACAGAATCTATCTTGATAACGCCGCGACAACGGCAGTCTCACCCGAAGTACTGGAAGCGATGCTTCCCTACTTCTGCGAGATCTACGGCAACCCCTCCAGCATCCACGGCACGGGCCGTGAAGCACATAAGGCCGTAGATACCGCGCGCCGTCAGGTCGCGGCGGCAATCGGCGCCCAGCCGCAGGAAATCTACTTTACCGCCGGCGGCAGTGAAAGCGATAACTGGGCCATCAAGGGCACCGCCTTCGCGAAAAAGAGCAAAGGCAATCACATCATTACCTCGGCAATTGAGCACCATGCCGTGCTGCACACCTGCAAATGGCTGGAGAAGCAGGGCTTTGAGGTCACCTATCTGCCGGTTGACGAAAACGGAACCGTCGATCCCGCTTCAGTGGAGAAAGCCATTACAGACCGCACGATTCTGATCACGGTCATGGCCGCGAACAATGAAATCGGCACCGTTGAACCGATCGCCGAAATCGGGCGCATCGCGCATGAACACAATATTGTTTTCCATACGGACGCCGTACAGGCGGTTGGCGCGATTCCGATTGACGTTAACGCGATGAATATAGACATGCTCAGCATGAGCGGCCATAAATTCCACGGGCCCAAGGGCATCGGCTGCCTGTATATCCGCAAAGGTATCCGGCTGGATACGCTGATCCACGGCGGCGCGCAGGAACGCGGCCAGCGTGCCGGCACCGAGAACCTGGCCGGCATCGTCGGTATCGGCAAAGCCATTGAGATCGCGACAACAGATCTGGCCGCGAAGGCGGAACGTATGTCCGCCCTGCGTGACAGACTCATCCGCGGCATTCTGGACAGCGTTCCGGATGTCCGGCTCAACGGTCATCCGACGAACCGCCTTCCCAACAACGTGAATGTATCCATCCGCTACATTGAGGGTGAAGCCATGCTGCTTCGTCTGGATCTGGCCGGCATCGCCGGTTCCAGCGGAAGCGCCTGCACCAGCGGTTCACTGGATCCGAGCCATGTGCTGCTCGCGATCGGCCTGCCTCATGAAATCGCTCACGGTTCGCTCCGTCTCACGCTCGGTACGGATACCACCGAAGAGCAGATCGATGAGGTTCTGCGCGTTCTGCCCGGCATCGTTGCCGACCTGCGCGCCATGTCCGTGCTGAATGCCGAGACGACTACGGTCGGCGGCTCCTGCCCCATTCAGAATTTTGTGCACTGAGGAGGAAATCGTTATGTATTCCGAAAAAGTCATGGATCATTTTTCCAATCCGCGCAATGTAGGTGAAATCGAGAACGCCAGCGGCACCGGTACAGTCGGAAACGCCAAGTGCGGCGATATCATGAAAATGGATATTCTTGTGGAAAATGGCATTATTGTTGATGTGAAGTTCAAAACTTTCGGCTGCGGCGCCGCCATCGCCACCAGTTCCATGGCAACCGAGCTGGTGAAGGGCAAGACGATCGACGAGGCCCTGCAGCTGACCAATCAGGCCGTCGCGGAAGCGCTGGACGGACTGCCTCCCGTCAAAATGCACTGCTCCATGCTGGCCGAGCAGGCCATCCACGCCGCTGTGGAGGATTACCGCAAAAAGCATCCTGAAGCATAACGCATGCAGCCGGAGATCGTATATCGGTCTCCGGTTTTTTCTTTTCACACGGTGTGGTATACTGTAACATGATATATTTTGTACAGAGGATACGGAAGGAATTCCGCCGCGTATCCGTCTGTATATCTGACAGACTGACCGGGAGGTGACCCGTTTTGCGAAATCATCGTTCAGCTTTACTTCCTTTACTCGCGGCGCTGGTGATATCAGCCTCGCTGATCCCCTGTTATCCGGCCGCCGGCGAGGCCGATCCTCCCGTGCCGGAGGAAACCGTGATTCCCGTAGAGCAGCGGGAATACACCTTCATGAAATACGGCGCGACAGGTGATGCCGTTCGTGAGCTGCAGACGCGGCTCACGGAGCTCGGATATTATACCGGCAAAATAGACGGAAGCTACGGCAATGGCACACAGACAGCCGTACGCCTTTTCCAGCGGTACAACGCGCTGGATGTGGACGGCATGGCCGGCAACAAAACCCAGTCCGTACTCTTTTCGGACGCGGCCGTTCCGGCGCCCGAACCTGCGGGGCCCGTGGATGTGCTCGCCGGAGATCTGCCTCTGCTCGTTAATAATGAGCACCCCGTCGATGAGGATTTCGTTCCGGATGATCTGGTTCTGCTGAAAGATGTTTTCGCCTCATCCACTGTAAAAATCAAATACAGCAAAACACAGGGTGTACGGACCGCAGCTGAGGCGCTGCTTGAAATGCTTTCCGCGGCTCAGGCGGACGGGCTGAAGAAATGGCAGATCAGCGCCGGATACCGTACCTGGGCAGACCAGAACAGTATGCTTGAAAGCAAAATCAGCTCCTACCGGAAAAAGAACACGTCCTGGGGCAGAACCAAAGCCCGGAACGCGGCATTGAAAACAGTGGCAACACCGGGCTGCAGTGAGCATCATCTCGGCCTCGCGTTCGATGTGAATGTGCCCGGAGCATCCTCATTTGCCGGCACAAAGCAGTGCAAATGGCTCCATGAGCACTGCTGGGAATACGGCTTCATCGTGCGCTATCCCGCCGGCAAGGAGGACATAACGGGCTTTTCCGCGGAAGCGTGGCATGTGCGTTATGTGGGCACGGAGCACTCGCTGTATATGCGTGACCATGACCTGTGCCTTGAAGAATACCTGGCGCTTGTCAGCCCCGCCGCGGCGGATGAAGAGACTCCCGAAGCCGGTTCCGGTACCGAAGAGGATATACAGGATACCGTCATGCCGGACTTTTCCGGTGATGACCTGATCATCGAAGAGGAACTGCTGACGGAGGAGGACATCTGATGATTCCGGAAACATACAGCACGTCATTCACACTCGCCACACGTGACTGTGATCTGTGCGGAACATGGCGTCCGTCCGCGGTTCTGGAAGCCATGCAGGAAGCCGCCTGCGCGCACTGCGACCGGATGGCGTGCGGGCGTAACGACCTTCTGAGGCGCGGTATCGCCTGGGTTGTTGTGAGAACGGAGCTCAGCCTGCGCAGATGTGCCCGCATCGGGGAAAAGGTCAGCGTCGGCACATTCCCCACAAGGCAGCGGCTCCGCCTTTTCCCGCGTTTTTTCACTTTCACCGGCGAAAACGGTGATGAAATCGGTAACGCGTCCTCGTTATGGGTACTGATGGATCTGGAAAAGCGTTGCATGCTTGATCCTTCGGCGCTGGATTTCCGCGTGCCGGACAACAGCGGCATGAATCCGCCCCTGCGGTACCCTTCCGCGGCGAAACCGGTCAGCGGGACAACCGTTACATCATTGTATGTCCCGGTCTGGTCCGATCTGGATGTGAACGGGCATGTAAACAACGCGCGCTATGCCGACTGGCTTTGTAATGCGCTCGGCACTGAAGATATGCGCTCGCAATATATATCTTCACTGGTGCTGGACTATGATCTGGAATGTCTTCCCGATGACCGGCTTCTGTTCAGCCTGACACGCGCGGGCAGTCATTTCTTCATGCGCGGCACGCGCGAAGCGAAAGCCGTGTTCACCGTCAGCGGTGAACTGAGCCCGAGAGCATAAAAAGAGCGCGGTACCGGTCCGCGCTCGTCTTTTTCGGTTATTGTCTGTTTTCCGGCGTTTTGTTGGATTCAAAATAAGGTCCGGAATGGGCATGCCGCGGAATATATACTTCCGGCGGTTGCGGCGGAATTGCCGGCTGCTGCGGAATCCCGGGCTGTTGCGGTTGCGGAATGACCGGTTGCTGCTGCGGAATCGCCGGCTGCGGGGGATACTCAGCGGGCGGGTTCTTTTTCAGGAACCTGCGATGCTCATAGAACTGGTACAGGTTGATCATGCAACCCAGCAGGACCAGCACAAGCGGCAGCAGCTTGGCAACCTGCAGCAGATCGCTCATATTCAGGCTGAATACCGTCAGAATAAAGAAGCCGACACAGAACACGGCGATATCCATCGCGATCAGCAGATATCCTGCACGCGGTCTGTTCCGCAGGCAAAGAATGAGGATGGCCAGAACCGTGCACGCCGTAAGGAAGATGAGAATATTGATGAGTCCTTTTCCGTTCTCAGTCTCCAGCATGGAAACATAAAGATACCGGATAAACGGGATCCCGGACAGTTCATACATGTTCAGCTTATCGTATGCCTGGCGAAAAGCACCGATCATTCTGCTGATTGTTTCAAAGCGTGTCCACAGCTCATATCCGGACAGTGCCAGCAGCAGAAGTGCGCCCGTCAGAAGAACATTGCGCCCGCTGTATCTGACGCGCATAAACCGCGGTATTTTCGTTTTCTTTTCTTTTCTGACACGTGGCTTCATTTTTCTCATTGTTTTCACCTCCGGGTGTCACGTAACGATTATACATCCAACCTCACCGGCGGTGCAAGACTGTATCCGATATTGCATATGA
>JAKSQH010000049.1 GCA_024404245.1 Clostridia bacterium | reverse complement strand
TTTATACGATCACAAACATCCGGAGGGGTAAGTATGTCATTCTTCTATGATGAGAAATACCGTTCCTTCTATCTGTCCGGCGGGGATGTGTCCTACGTGATGCATGTGGATGATGAAGGCGAGCTAGAGAACCTGTACTGGGGCAAGCGGATTCCGGACGGTTCAGTTGTGCCCGAAATGAACCGCTACTATGCGGTCGCGTCCTTTGACCGGGGCGACTACCGCCGTCCTCATGAGTTGCCCGTGCGCGGCACCGGCTGGTACGGCACCCCCGCGGTTGATGTCATCAACGCGCGAGGCAATGACGTTGTTACGCTGCGGTATGTATCATACACCGTTTACGCGAGCAAAAAGCCGTTGCCGGGCATGCCCGCCGTCTACACCGAAACGGATAACGAGGCGGACAGCCTCGAAATCCTGCTGGAGGATCCGCTGACCGGGCTACGGGTAACATCCGTATATACGGTTTTCAACGAAAGCGGCGTCATTACGCGCCATCTGTCGCTTGAAAACGCCGGGAGCGAGGTTCTTACGGTACGCGGCGCGATGGCCGCTTCCGTCCCGCTTTACGGGAACGGATATGATCTGGTTCACCTGAAGGGTTCCTGGGCGCGTGAGCGCAGCGTGATCCGTGTTCCGCAGGGTGAGGGCGAGTACCGTATATTCTCCCAGCGCGGCGCTTCCGGGCACGAGGAGAATCCTTTTCTGGCGCTGTGCCGCAAGAATACCGATGAGTTCTCCGGCGAAGTGTGGGCCATGAATTTCGTTTACAGCGGCAGCTTTCTGGCGCTGTCCTTTGTGGACAACGCGGGCAATACCAGAATGTCCGTGGGCATGGACCCGGCAACCTTCACCTGGCGGCTGGAGCAGGGGGAAACCTTCTGCACACCGGAAGCCGTGCTGGTCTGGTCCGAAAAAGGGTTTAACGGCATGTCACGGACCTTCCACCGGCTGTACCGCCGCCGTCTGTGCCGCGGTTACTGGCGTGACAGGCCCCGTCCCGTGCTGATCAACAACTGGGAGGCGACATACTTCGGCTTTACGGAGGAAAAACTGCTGGCGATCGCGGAGCGCGCGAAGCAGATCGGCACGGAGCTGTTTGTGCTGGATGACGGATGGTTCGGCCGGCGCGACCGGGATGACAATTCTCTCGGCGACTGGGTGGAGAACCGGAACAAGCTTCCTTGCGGCATCAAAGGCCTCGCGGAAAAGATCAACGCGATCGGTCTGAAGTTCGGTCTGTGGTTTGAGCCGGAAATGGTCTCCCCGGACAGCGATCTTTACCGTGCGCATCCGGACTGGTGCCTGCACGTGGACGGGCGGCCGCGTACGGAGTGCCGTCAGCAGCTGATCCTGGACATGAGCCGTACGGAAGTGCAGGATTATATCATTGACGCGGTCGGCAAAGTGCTTTCCGGCGCGAATATCGAATATGTCAAATGGGATATGAACCGGAACATGACGGAAGCTTTCTCCGGAGACCGTGTTCCGGAACGCCAGCTGGAAACACAGCACCGCTATATTCTGGGCGTGTACCGGGTGATGGACATACTTACAACCCGCTTCCCGAATATTCTGTTCGAAGGCTGCTCCGGCGGCGGCGGGCGGTTTGATCCCGGCATTCTTTACTATATGCCTCAGTTCTGGACCAGTGATGACACGGATGCCGTGGAGCGGCTGAAAATTCAGTACGGTACATCCTTTGTTTATCCGCCGTCCGCGATCAGCGCGCATGTCAGCGCCGTGCCGAACCATCAGACCGGGCGCAGCACCGGCATGCAGATGCGCGGTGATGTGGCCGTCGGCGGTAACTTCGGTTTTGAGCTGGATCTGTCCGCGCTGAGCGATGATGATATCACAGTCGCCAGGCAGCTGGTCACACGTGTCAAGCAGGTGCGTTCTCTGGTGCAGCAGGGCGATTACTACCGTCTGCTGTCGCCGTTCGAAGGCAATTACACAGCCTGGCAGTTTGTTTCGGAAGACCGCGGTGAAGTGCTGCTGTGCGCGTACGTGACACTGGTCACGCCGAACACGGTGCCCATCCGTATCCGTCTGCAGGGGCTTGATCCGGACGCGGTCTACCGCGATGAAAGCGGTCGCGAATACGCGGGAGCGGTTCTGATGAACATGGGCTTCTGGATGCAGCTGAAGCAGGATTTCACCAGTTCGGTTATTCATCTTATAAAAGTGTAAAAATTCGCCCGGCGGATTTCTCCGCCGGGTGAATTTTATCCCTTTCATTCCGCCATATGATGAATCACGGACATCTCCGGTTGCGGACCGAAGCGATAGAACGCCCGCGCGTTTTCCAGCAAAAACAGATTCTTTTCCTCATCCGTCAGCATTTCCGACCGTTCCGCGAAGCTGCTGCTCATGCCGTAGGTAATCACCGTCATCGTTCTCGGATAATCCGATCCCCACATCAACTTTTCCATACCGCAGATATCCCGCGCCTCCAGAATCGCGCGCACAGCGGACGGGTAGGGCCAGAACTCGCTGTTGAACAGCCACGTGATGCCGCCGCTCTCAACAGATACATTCTTCTCCCGCGCGAGCCGGATCTGCTCCTGCCAGCCCGGCCGTGTCACCATGCCGAAATGGCCTATCGCGATCCTCAGCTCCGGAAACGCGCGGATCATCTCCCGCAGGGATCCCGTCTGCGTATCCCCGTCCGCCATATCAATCGCGATGAACATATCCTTTTCCGCCGCGAGGCGGAAAACCTCCGCGTGTTTTGTCAGATCCTGCTCCGCAAGCCTTCCCCCGCAGATCTTGATTCCGTCCGCGCCTTCTGTGTCCGGCAGGCGGTTCTCCTCATACAGGCAGGTCACCCGGAAGCGGTCCGGCCATGTTTTCCGCACGGTTTTCAGATACGCGTCCTGGTTGCCGTCAATATACTCCTGTGTCAGCACCGCGGCGGATACACGCGCGAAGTCCATGTTCGCCAGAAAGCGTTCCGCGGAATTCACACCGTCCGTCATATACGGCGGCATCATCTGCCTCACGCCGTCGCCGAACATGCTTTTTCCATTGCCGACATCATACACCGGCAGTCCGTTTACCGTACCCTGCTGTTTCAGCCACAGATGCGCGTGCGCGTCAATCATGTCGTTCCCTCCGGTCACTCATCTTCGTATCCGTACAAGATCAGGCGGTCGATATTCTCATCCGAATACTCGATCTCAGCCGACCACTGCCGCACAATACAGGCAAGTGTCTGTATCGTCTGTTCTTCCGCACGCAGAAACAGATCCCGTATCAGGCTCAGCGACATCAGGCAGAAACCGATCCTCCCCTGCGCGTCACCGTCGTTCACAGCGCCCGGCAGATGGCGGTACAGCATATTCATCAGCACCTGCTCCAGCGGAATCTCATACTCCGCGAGATCCGTATCCGCGTTTTTTTCTTTCAGGGTATCCAGTCTTTCGGTCCAGGTTCCGTCCAGGATATCCAGCTTCTTCAAAAATGCCGCGTCCGGCGTACGGCACTGCCGTTCCGTCAGGGCGCACGATACCGCGATGCGCTTTTCGCGTTCCCGCAGGCTCACGGTTCTGTCGGAGGCGATATCCGTCAGCTGCTGCCGCAGTTCAAGAAGCGCCTCTTCCTCATCCGTCAGCTGTTCACAGTCAGCATCCTCGTCCGTGAGCACAAGGCGCGTCTTTTCCTTTCTCGTAAGAATCAGCTCCGTTGCCGCTTCGCAGCACATACCGAGTCCCATCTCCTCACGGTCGGAAAAGAAATTGCGGAATCGCGGATGATCGGTGCATATCTGGCACAGAGCTTCCGGACCTTTTTCCAGAATGATTCTGCATAAGCCGTTCTTTTCCAGAAACGGGCAGCGTTCCTCTTTCCCCTGCAGGATAAAGGAGGCGCCGTCATCCGTATCCTGAATGTACTTTGCCAGGTCCGAGCCCAGCGGGCCGGTTATCCCGCGATACTTTTCGCGCGTATCCGGGTCAATATCAATTTCCCATCCGGCACAGCAGGTATGCCGGCATTTGTCCGCTCTGCACCGGAAAAGCGGATAGTAATCCGGTACATACCATTTCATTCGTTATCCGCCTCCGAAGCGTCGGCATCCCGCGCGGAACCGTTCCCTGTTTCCTCCAGATCCAGCCGCTGACGTTCAACCAGCGACGCGAACCTGCCGTTCTTCGCGATCAGCTCCTCATAGGTGCCGTCCTCGGCGATTCTGCCGTTTTCAATATAGATAATCCTGTCACAGCGGCGGATCGTGCTCAGCCGGTGCGCCACTACGATACGGGTACAGTCAAGCGTGTCCAGCGCTTCGCTTACCTGTTTCTGTGTCACATTATCCAGGGCACTCGTCGCTTCGTCAAAAATCAAAATCTTCGGTCGCGGCGCGATCGCCCGCGCGATCATCAGCCGCTGGCGCTGTCCGCCGGATACGCCGCCGTTGCCTTCGCTCAGCAGGGTCTGCATACCCATCGGCATTTTTCGGATATCGTCCGCTATTCCCGCCATTTCAGCGGCTTCCCACGCGTCATCAAGTGTCATCCACGGCGCGTTCAGCGAGATATTCTCAAAAATGCTGCCCTGGAACAGCTTCCCGTCCTGCAGCACAACACCGATCAGGCGCCGCAGGCTCTGCAGATCCATCGTGGACAGGTCCCTGCCGTCATAGTACACAGCGCCCTTCTGCGGCTTTTCAAAGCCCAGCAGCAGCCTGATCAGCGTGCTCTTGCCGCATCCCGTTTTGCCGACAATCGCCACATACTGCCCCGGCTCCACCGTCAGGCTGAGATTGCTGAGCACATCAGGCATGGAATCGTTGTAGCGGAAGGAGAGCGACGTCATTTCAACAGCGCCGGTCAGTTCCCTCACCACGGGCTTGTTCTCAGCCACTTCCGGCATGGTTTCCAGAATCGGCCGCGTCATATCCAGCATCGGCCGCATTTCAGCCACGGTCCGGATCACGCCGGTCATGCTCATAAAGGCACTGCTGACCATGCCGTAAGCCGCGTTGAACGCGCCGTAATCCTCAACGCTCACATGGTTTGCCGCGGCCATGTAATACATCACAATCATGCCCGCGCAGCTGATGATCAGCGAATATACGGTGTTCCGCCGTAAAATGCCGGGTGTGTCATACGTCAGCTGGAGCACCTGCTTCCTGATTTTACCCCACTTCGCGAAAGCGCGGTTCTCGGCGCCCGTCACACGGATCTTCTGCACGCCTTCAATCATTCCGTAAGCAAGTCCGGAAGCCTGCGCGCCCGCTTCCATTTTGTATTTGGATACAAGCTGCTGCACACGCCCCGTGTTCAGGTTGAACAGCGCGGTAATCAGCGTAATTACCAGCGCGGGCACAACCAGCGCGGGCGCGTACAGGAAAATGGAGTTGATGTACACCAGGCTGAAAATGCTCGTCAGGCCTGTATCCAGCACACTGTTGATAATCTGCTCGCACAGGGTGTTCACATACCCGGTGCGCTGGCTCAGTTCGCCGCTTGAGTATTTTCTGAAGAAATTCACAGGCAGACTCAGCACGCGCATCATGGTCGCGCTCTCCACCTGCAGATGCATTCTGTTGATGAGGCGCTCGTTCAGCAGTTCCTTCGCGGTGCCGATCAGCATCTGCCCGATATTCAGGCACAGCCAGAAGATCATGGTGCTCACAAGAAGCATCACATCCTCCTTCACCGTAAGCGCGCCGTACATGAATTTTGTCAGCCGCGGTACCAGCAGACCCACAGCCGTCGCGACGGCCATCATCACCGGTATCATGGCCAGCTCACGTTTATCGCAGTTTTTGAACGCGAAAGCAACGAGCCCGACCGGCGTCAGTTTTTGCAGCGGAAACGGCTTATAAAAACAAATCGCGTCAGCGTCAAGATCCGCTTCGGTTTTCCGGTTCATGCGCACATGCCTGCCCGTATCCGGGTCGGTATAGTGATAACCGGCCACACCGGGCAGCAGCGCCACGGCTTTCCCGTCAGCGCGCCGCGTCGCGAGAATCGCGCCGGCCGCGTCCCGGTACCAGCCATGTTCAAGCCTGATTACACGGTGCGTGATGCCCTGCGGTCTGCACACGGCATCCAGATATTCCTCAGCTGTTACGGCATCCACGGCCCTGTCAGGCTTTTTGGCGTCATAGAATGTCAGAATTTCTCCGACGGCGCGCTCAATCTGCTCCGTGCTGTTCGGAGACGCGGCACCTCCGCCGTTGATCACATTCACGATTCCGCCGAAGGCATCCTCCAGCGCGTGCAGATCATTCAGACGCCGTTCGGCAATCTGTTCTTTAAAACGGTTTGTCATTTGTCTGTCCTCAATCACTGGTTACAAGCCGCGCGTACGCGCCGTGTCTGCCGATCAGTTCGGCATGCGTTCCGCGTTCGGCAACTTTTCCGTCTTCCAGTACGATAATCTCATCACAATCCCGGATGGTGCTGAGCCTGTGGGCCACAATCACGCATGTGATTCCGCGTTTCCGGATCGCTGCAATCACGCGGGCTTCGGTTTCCGCGTCCAGCGCGCTGGTCGCTTCATCCAGTATACAAATAGCCGGATCTCTGGCCAGCACACGGGCAATTTCCAGCCGCTGCCGCTGTCCGCCGGACATGTCGCGTCCGCCTTCCGCGAGCATGCTGCCGTAACCGTCCTCACGCTGCAGGATATCATCATGAATCTGCGCGTCCTTCGCGGCGCGGACCAGTGTCTCGTCATTGATGGTTTCATCCCACATGCGGATATTATCGCGTATCGTATCGTTGAAAATCGTAATCTCCTGATCCACCATACTCAGGCTGCCGTTGAACACCATCCGGTCAATCTCCGTTACGCGCTTTCCGTCAAACAGGATTTCGCCTTCCCACGGCATATACAGCCCGCAGATCAGCTTGCCCAGCGTGCTTTTCCCGCTGCCGCTGCCGCCTACAAGCGCCACGGTTCCGCCGGGCTTTACCGTCAGATTGAAATCCTCAATCAACGGCTTTTCCAGCCGGCTGTACCCGAAGGTGACATTCTTCATTTCAATCAGGCCGGACAGCCTGTCATCCGTTTCCGATCCGACAGCCGAAAAAACCGGATCCTCCGGATAATCCATGACATCCTCCACGCGGTCCATTTCCGTACGCATCATCTGCAGGCTGCGTATCGCGTCCAGCGCGCCCGTCACAGGCGCGGTAAACCCGGTCAGATAGCCGGCAAACGCGTTCATCATACCGATGGTGTATTCACCGCGCGTAATCAGCCACAGGCTGATGCCCGTAATCACAACATCGCACAGCACATTCACCGTCGCGTTGATCAGTGAGGCGTTATGGCCGTAATGCCCGTATTCGATTTCCGCCGCGTTCGCTCCGGCCTGATAACCGGCCCATTTTTCAAAGTATCCGCTTTCACTGCCGGAAGCCTTGATCGTCTCAATCATACTGATTCCGTTCACGGTATAACCGGCAAGCAGACCGCGGTTTTTCATGGACGCGCGCACAACATTCGTCTGTTTCACGGCAATAAAATTGTTCACCGCGGCCTCAACCGCCATCGCCGCCAGACCGATCACCGTCAGCGTCACGTTATAGCGAAGCATTGCCAGCAGCCACACGATACTTACGGCAACATCCAGCACAATCGGTGCCAGTGTATGAATGATCGAGTCCGCGATACTGCTGCTGGAGTTTTCACGTGACAGAATATCGCCGCCCATCCGCTGGCTGAAGAATTCCATCGGCAGGCGAAGCACCTTCCACATGAAAGAGGTGGAACCGACCGCGTCCAGCTTCGCCTCGCCGCGTCTCTCACCTTCCGAGCGAATCCATTCAGCAAACACTTTCAGCAGGCACAGCATACCGAAAAAGACCGTAAACGGCACAAGCCAGTCCGGATCCTTATCAGTCAGCAGTCTGTCATAGAATACATTGCTGAAGCCCGGCTCAAACACGCTGAGCAGTTTTTCCGCCAGCGCCGCCAGAATCACAAGAAGCACAATACCGCCGAAGCCGGAGCATCTGCGCCGCATATAGCTGCGTACGGTCTTTTTCTCTCCGCTTTTTATAAATTCCGCCGTCGGCTCCATGAAAATGGCGATACCGGTAAACCCCATATCGAATTCTTCGGCTGTCAGGCGTATTTCGCCGCGTGCCGGATCATTCAGATACACATACTTCCCGCGGAAACCGCGCACTACAACAAAGTGGTTGAACTCCCAGTGCACAATGCACGGCATCGTGCCGAGCTCACGCAGCTGATCCGGTTCAAGCTTGTATGCTTTTGTTTCCATTCCGTACGCGCGCGCGGCTTTTACCATATTGCTGGCACGGCTGCCGTCACGGCTCACGCCGCAGTCCCGGCGCGCCTGTTCCAGCGGGATCCACTTTCCGTGATACGCGAGGATCATGCTTACACACGCCGCGCCGCATTCCAGCGCTTCCATCTGCATGATGACCGGTACCTTGCATACCCGCGATTTCTTCTTGCTCATCTTTTTCTCCGTCAGTTGAATATCAGCCGGATCGGGCTGATATACTCAAGCACCAGCGTACAGCGGTAATTTCCGTCCGGCAGATCTGTTTCGGCATACGCGTCAAGACACCATTCATCTTCATTCAGGTCCAGCGCGTCCCGCATAACCTTGTCGGCCTCGCTCTCCTCCGCGGGGCGTACCGGAGATTTACCCGTAACATGAACCTCCCGCCCCTCAACCCGGATCATCGCGCTGCTTGTTATACGGTGCGCGGTATCCTCAGGCACACAGCAGATCACCTTGCCGCCGTGCACCGTGCAGCCGGTTTCAACCGATGTTTCAATGCTGCCGACCAGCGCCCATACAAGCATACCGCCCAGCACAATAACAATCGCCAGCAGCGCGATCAGATACCCGCGGCGCCCGCCTTTGATGTATTTATCCAGCTGTTCCGGTGACGCGATCCGCTCCATGTTTTTCTCTCTGAAAAGCTTTTGTTCCATGCTCGTTCCCCGTTTCCTGTTTGTAACTGTATTTTACCCGATAACAATCACGGTTTCAAGGGGAAAGAATTCTCCGGATTTCTGTCGCCGATTGCTGTAACAGCTGTTTATGAGGCCTATCAGAGTGCCGTCCGGATTCATACCGTGCACGGGGATGGCCGGCAGGAGATCATAAGTATCAGTAAGCATCTGATTTGGCAGCTATAAATACCCGCTTGACATTTGCCGGCACGTCCGGAATAATACAAACACAGGAAAAAAGGAGGCATCTGTATGGAGAAAATCCGTGCGGCCGTCATCGGCTGCGGAGCAATATCACGCGCGTATATGAACAATCTGAAAAAACGCTTTTCAATTATTGAGCTTGCCGCCTGCTGTGACCTCAACGAAGCCCGTGCCGCGGAAGCCGCCGCTGAATACGGCATTTCCGCGATGTCGCTTGAAGCCATACTGGCCGATCCGTCCGTTGATATGGTCATTGATCTGACCAACCCGTCAGCGCACTACGCGGTCAACAAAGCCGCGCTGGAAGCCGGGAAGCACGTGTATTCCGAAAAAATGCTCGCCAACACGGCCGCCGAAGGGCGCGAGCTGTACAGCATCGCGCGGTCCAAAGGTCTGTTGCTCGGTACCGCGCCCGATACTTTCCTCGGCGCGTCCCTGCAGACCGCCCGTTACGTGATTGACCGCGGTCTGATCGGCAAACCGCTTTCATTCAACGTCAGCCTCTCGCGGGATTATGAGATTTTCGGCGAGATTCTGCCCCATCTTACCAAGCCCGGCGGAAGTATCACGTGGGATGTTTCCTGCTACTATCTCACAGCGCTCGCGTCATTACTCGGCCCTGCGGAAAAGGTCACCGGCTTCACCGCGACCAATGAACCCGCGCGTGTCAACAGCAGAGTCGGCAGCCCGAATTTCGGAAAAGAATATACCGTCGAAGTTGAAAACATCGCGGCGATGTCCATTGTTTATAAAAACGGTGTAATCGGCACCGTTCATCTGAACAGCGACTGTATTTTCGATGAGGACCGCGTTCTGAAGATTTTCGGCACGGAAGGCATTCTGTCGCTGGATGACCCGAATCAGTTCGGCAGCACACTGCGTCTGAAAAAGCCGTTCCATGATGATATCGTTTTCCCGTTCACACACGGCTTTGAAAATGAATCACGCGGCCTGGGCGCCGCGGAAATGGCCTGGGCGCTTCGTTCCGGGCGGAAACCCCGCACGGATGCCCTTATGAATATCCACCTTCTGGATATGATGGAAGGTTTGCTGGAAAGCTCCGCGACGGAGAAAGTCGTTCATATCGAAAGCGGTTTTGAGCAGCCCGCGCCTCTTCCCGCCGGCTATGTCACGCGGGAGGAGTACGGTTTCTTCTCTCCGACGGAAGAATCCGCGCTCGTCTGAGTCACATAAACGATGGCCGGTCTCCGTTCAGAGACCGGCCATCGTTTATTCTTATTACACACCGAAGGTTACACCTTCTACACCTGTGCGCTTTGCGCACCCCTGACACCTTACACACGGTCAGCCCGCGGGCCGATCCTGCCTTATTGCCACGGAGTGTAGTACCGCTCAATAATCATCGGTTCGCTCTTGTCATTGAAAGTAACACGCACATTCCCGCCGTTGAAGCCGATCACCGTGATATCCTCAATGGACGCCTGCAGCATCTGCACAAACTCCGCCGCGGTATGAACCACAGGAGTGTCCAGCGGATCACCGCACTCTGGATCCACACCGTCCAGGAAGAGCGCCGCCTCAGGCAGCTTCACGGTAATCTCCGCCATCTCCCGGGTCACGGGATAATCCATCACATAGCTGCTGAAGGTTCCGTCGGTGTTCTGCAGCAGCATGACGCCGTTATCCTCAGCCGTGTCCTCGCTGATGTTGATATCCACTCCGGGAAGATCAAACGTGATTTTGTCAACGGTGATCTCCTCCCCGTCCGAGTAAATTTTGTCACCCGGCTGCAGGTTCATAATGTCATCCTCAGCGAAATGTTCGCCGTCCAGCAGTACAACGGTTACGGTTCCCGCGGCTTCATCATAGCCGGTGATACGGACCCGTACGGTTTTCAGGGCAATGTTTTCCGGAAAAACTTCGCTCGCCAGCGCGCTCACTTCATCCGCGTTCGCGGCGGCGCAGCACAGCAGTGTGATCAGCGCGATCATCAGACACAGAACTTTTTTCATACAATTTCCCTCCCGTAATATTTTAATGGGTTTGTTTCCGGCTGCACACGTATCATATCATCTGATCCGTTGCAAAACCGTTTCACATATATAACACATAACCGTGCTGTTTTCTTCCGTGCTTTTCAATAATTATTCCGAGCAGAAAAGCTCCAGCGACTCCAGCGCGTATTCCCGGCGCCGGCGGAAGAATTCCTGGATCTTCCCGGCTTCACCGTAATAGTCATTCCAGGTGATGCCGAAGCGCGTCATCGTATCCAGGCACGCCTCCTGCTGCTGTTCCATCATCCGTTCGATGATCGGTAGCACGTTTTCATATTTGTACACGGTATCCGCAAGCTCAATGTACCTTTCATAGAACCGTTCGCGGAATTCCTCATTGTCCATCACCAGGTTGAACACCAGAACCGGCAGCGCCAGATTCGTACTGTCAATATCCATGTTGTTCAGATAATCGAAATCAACCGCCGTGGTCAGCTGGTCATACAATCCAAGCGAATACTCCGTGTCATAAACGAGGAACCGCCATTTCCCGTCACCGTACGGCGTTCCGTCCGGTTCATTCACACGCCATATGCACCAGTTATTGATAAGAATCGCGAAGTCATAATTGCCCACATAACTTTCACCGACAAACAGATCAATCAGGCCGTCCAGATCCATTTCCTCACTCAGGCGCGCGTATTCATCCGGATCGGACAGGTCGGTGTTCACAGCCCGGTCATACAGTTCCCTGTACTGCTCCAGCATCTCCTCAGTACCGTCTTCAAGCTTGCCGCATTTGATAACGGTCACATTGTCTTTGTCCACGCCGTAATGCGCGGCGAGGTAATGCTTGTCTTCCTTTTCCTGCATGGAGTACATGCCCCAGAATTCACCGTTGATATACAGCAGATACGGCTGTTTAGCCTGTACGGCGAGGTTCGTCTGCCCCATCAGTTCCTGGTTCAGGTCATCACGGAAGCGCACGCCGGCATAGTCGTTTCCGCCGCTGCGGATACATACCCGGTCAAACTCCGTAATAGGTTCTCCGTTCATGTCCAGGCATTTTCCGTCAAAGAAGTCATACTTCATCTTTCCCTTGCCGTACTCCTTACGCGCGTAGAAAGTGAGGCTCTTCTGCGCGTTGGCGCGGGTAAAGTTGCCTTTCACACGGATGCCGATTGCCTGGCTGAAAACATTCCTGCCGTCCGCGAATACCTGGATCACCGCCGGCCGCTCCCATTCCCTGCCGCGCTGATTGTAATTCGTCGGATACCGCGAATCGGACAGGTGCTCGTATTCCTCATACTGATCGCTGTTTTTCCAGTCATTGAACCTGTATCCGATGGCAAAAATACCGTTCGCGCTGCCGAACAGATTGCTCGCGTCCGTCACAAGGCTGATGGTATCAATCTTGTCATAGTATGTTTCGGTCCGCCCGATGAAATAGGTTTCCATCGTTTCCGCGCCGGCGGTTCCGTCCGGGGCGACGCATACCGCGCGCACAACCGTGCACTTCGGCACCGGAGACTGCTGCGGCATGAACCATTCCAGTGTGATATCGCGTATCGCGCTGATTGTGTTCGGCTGCGCGTCCGTGTTTTCAACGCGTACGGGGGCCTTGTACACCAGCGCGCTGGACATGGCGGCCGGATCGGTGCTGTCCGTGGTATAGCGGATCTCATAGCCGTCCGGCGAGGTCATCTCCAGAAAAAACTGCTCATCATAAAAGCCGCCGGGCTGTGAAAAAACAGGGGCCGCGGGTTCACCGCACGCCGTTGTGCACAGCAGTATCAGCAATAGTGTCAGCAATATCACCGGAAGGGTTCTCATTTTCATGTCTGTTCACTCCGTTCCTGTATGTTTTCAGCCGGGTCCCGCCGGATTCTCATGAGGTGATTATAGCATATACCGCGATACCGTAACAAGGTGAACTCCCGTGAATATCAGAATACCCCGTGCGCGGTTACGCACAGGGTATCCCTGTTTCTGCCGGTCAGCGGCAGACCGTTATGCTGATATTCCCCGTGGTTGTTACAGCGCTGCATACGCCGTCCCCGTCATCCGGAGGGCATTGCACCTTACCGGTTGTCGAACTGGTTTTAAACTGTTTGCCTGACAGCAGCGAGGCCCTGATATCACCGGTCGTGGCCGCCAGTTTCAGCGTCTGCGCGTCACAGCCGGTAAGCGAAATATCCCCTGTGGATGTGCTCACCCTGATCTCGTCAGCGATGCAGTTCGTCAGTACGGCTTTTCCTGTCGACGCCGCGCAGCTGATACGGCTGCCCGCGTGCAGGTCCGTCAGCTGAATACCGCCGGTGGACGTATTCAACGCGACGCTCTCCGGTTTCATCTCTTTCATCCGGATCTCCCCGGTCGTGGTTGTGGCGCTTACGGAACCGATATCCGCATGCAGGTCAATGCAGCCTGTCGAAGCCCCGGCTTTCACATTTTCAAAGCGAAGCGGCGCGTCCATTTTGAAATCCCCGGTCGACAGCGTGATGTCAAGATCGCGGTATGCCTTATCAGGCAGATATACGGTAACACTCATTTTCCGGATGCCTGAGATTCTGAAAAAAGAATCTGTGCCTTTATCCTCTTCTATGTACAGCGTACCGTCCTGTACGTTCACATGATGCTGATGTTCCTTATCCTCAGTCAGCTCCACACGTGTCACGCCGTCCTCCGAAAGGCGGAAAATCACATCCGCCGTGCTGTCCTTTATGTTAACAGCGTCAAAATTTCCTTCCGGGCAGACTTCACGCGTTGCGAACTCCCGTGTGTCAAGCAGGGAAAGATCGCCCTTCATGCCATAGCTTCCGATACACGCGGCCGCCAGCCCGATAAGCAGTGCCGTAACAGCGATCCGCAACAGTTTTCTTTTTTTCATTTCGCGTTTCTCCTGATAAATATTCTTTTTACGCCTTTCAGCACCGCTTTTCCGGCCGCGATCAGCGCGCGGGTCAAAGCCTTGAAAACAAAGAACATGAATACCGCCAGTGCCGGGCATACCAGCCCCGCGCCGAAGGCGAACAGCGCCTGAAAAGGATTGCCCCTGATCAGTTCGGCAACCGCCAGCCCGATGCCGCCGATGCCGCCGGCGATCAGTGCGGCCTCAGCCGCCCACAGAGAAATAATCACCGCCCAGAACGCGATAAACGCGCTCAGAATCACCGCGAAAAGCGATACCGCGAGCGGCAGCGTTACGGGAAGGCTGAGTATCAGCAGCAAAATCGCCGCGGTACTGAAGTGTTTCCGGGGTTTGATTGTCTCCCGCACCAGTTTTCTGACCGGCATTTCACTCAGTATACTGTCCCGGATTTCATCCACAGTGCCGACGGACGCGACAGCTTCCGCCTCATCGGCACCTTCTTCCATCCTGTCCGAGAGTATTTCGGAATAATACGCGAGCGTTTCATCCGCGGTTTCACGCGGAAAGCCTTCCAGCGCCTTTTCCAGTGCAACCATAAACTCAATTCTGGTCATGCTTCTGTGCTCCTTTGGTTATAAACTGCCAGATCGCCATAATCTCCTGCCAGTCTGATGTAAAATCCTCAATTTTTCGTTCTCCGGACGGTGTGATCCGGTAATACTTCCGCAGCCGGCCGTTGTGCTCCGCGGACCGGACTGTCAGCTGGCCGGCCTCCTCCAGGCGCCTGAGAATGGGATACAGCGTTGATTCCGAAATTTCCACATAAGGACGGATATCCTTGATAATCTGGTATCCGTATGAATCCGCGTCCCGGATCGCGGCCAGCACACAAACATCCAGCAGGCCCCGTTTGATCTGCTGATCCATCGAATGCCCCCTTTCGCATAATACTATACTACGCATAGTATTATGTTGTCAACAGTATTTTCAGGTCAATAAATGACCGCAAAATAAAAAACGCACCCCGAAGGGTGCGCGAAGAATCAAGCGGGATCAGTAGCCGATAGCGTCCAGGTCAACCCAGCAGCAGGGGCGTACGACGCCGTAGGTGTGGCTGATGTAGCAGGTATCAATATTACCGTTTTCATCGATAACGCAGGCATTGTTGGAATACGCGGGGGAGCGGAGCCAGTACCAGGTGCAGCCGCCCTTCAGGTAGCAGCCGCCGTCCTTCGTGCTTTCGGTGGGCTTGCATTTGCGGTCCGCTTTCTCCAGATAATTCATTATTTCGGCGGCACTCAGCAGGAAGATCTTATCCTTCGTGTCCGGGCCGATACGCTTGGCCGGATGCGCGTTGCTGGTCTGTTTTTTGCTTTCATCCACATTTGTGGTCTGAATCGCTTTCCGCTCTTTGGAGGTGAACGCGACCGACAGGAACGTATCATTCAGATACTCACGCAGCGTGCAGTCGGCCCAGGTCTGGCCGGCGCTGTTGCTGTTGAACGGATGCGCGAACAGGCCGTAGCGGCTGATTACAAACGCTTTGCCGTCCTGAATATCCATAACGAGCCACTGAATAGGTGTCGCGTAGGTATCTCTGCCGTTCTGGCAATATTCACCGAATTTGATATAATCGCCGACTTCGGTCTTGGCGGAAGCGACTGACACACCGAGAACGAGAATAGAAAGAACCAACAGAATCGCCGTGATACGTTTCATAACCATTCCTCCTGTTTTGTTTTCCGTTTATTATTAATTATCATACCATCATTCAAACATTTGTCAATTGCTAAAGCGGTATTTCCGATGATTTTGTCAAGAACCCGTTCATAACCCGTTAAACGTGCCGCACGGCTTATCTGTATGATATAATATTCCCACGGCGAAACATATACCTGAAAAGGAGGTCCGGTATGCATTTTGTTGACGCGAAAGGCATCC